>DEDQ01000016.1:10445-10929 GCA_002350065.1 Ruminococcus flavefaciens | reverse complement strand
GGGTCAAGGGCAGAGCCCTTGCCAGAGGCAGAGCCTTTGGTTAAAAACGGAAGTCGCGTTCGCCGTTTCTTATCTTGTCAAGATATTCGAGAGCCTTTTCACGGCGTTTCGGGTCGGGAACATTCTGTATCTCACGGTCGATGAGCGCCTCGCCGACCTTGCGGGTCTCGGGAGAAGCGTAGTCCTGTAAATACTCCTGAAGAGTGAGAAGCGCATTCGGGTGACAGCAGTTCTGTATCTGTCCTACCTTGCACAGAGCCATGAAGCGGTCGCCGGTACGTCCCTCGCGGTAGCAGGCTGTACAGAACGACGGGATATAGCCGCTGTCCATGAGCCACTTCACTACCTCGTCGAGAGTGCGCTGGTCGGAAACGTCAAACTGCTCGGTGTCGTGAGGTCTGTCCTCGGAGGTGTAACCTGCGTAGCCGCCTACGGAAGTCCTCGAGCCGCCGGAAATCTGCGATACGCCGAGACCTATAACCTT
>DEDQ01000016.1:0-10346 GCA_002350065.1 Ruminococcus flavefaciens | reverse complement strand
TCGTCTATGCCGTTGTCGAAAACGTCGGGGTCGATGTCGGAGGCTCTTCTCAGACGCGGAACGCTGATAGTATGCGGACCTACGCCGTGAACGGCTTCGAGGTGCTCAGCGTGCATGAGAAGTCCCGCGAACTCGTATCTGTACTTGTCGAGACCGAAGAGAACTCCGAGACCTACATCGTCGATGCCGCCCTCCATAGCTCTGTCCATAGCCTCGGTGTGGTATGCGTAGTTGTGCTTGGGTCCTGCCGGATGGAGGACTTCGTAGCTGTCCTTGTGGTAGGTCTCCTGAAAGAGGATGTATGTTCCGATGCCGGCTTCCTTGAGCTTGCGGTAGTTTTCAACAGTCGTAGCCGCAATGTTGACATTTACGCGGCGGATAGCTCCGTTCTTGTGCTTGATAGAGTAGATAGTGTTGATGCATTCGAGGATATACTCGATAGGATTGTTGACAGGGTCCTCGCCGGACTCGATAGCAAGGCGCTTGTGACCCATGTCCTGAAGCGCGATGACCTCCTGACGCACCTCGTCCTGAGTGAGCTTCTTGCGCGGAATTTCCTTGTTCTGCATATGATACGGACAGTAAACGCACTTGTTTACGCAGTAATTCGAGAGATACAGCGGCGCGAACATTACTATTCTGTCGCCGTAGAAAGCCTCCTTTATCTCGCGGGCGAGAGCGTATATCCTCTCGGTCATCTCGGGAAGGTCACACGCGAGAAGCACACTTGCCTCGCGGTGAGAAAGTCCTGCACATTCAACTCCCCTGCCGGTCTTTTTCGGCTTAGCCTTTGCGAGTATCTCATCGATGAGAGCCTTGTTGTGCTTGTTCTGCTCGGCATATTCGAGCGTTTCGAGAATTTCCTCGTGGTTGATGAATTCCTCAGCTTTTAAAGATTTAACGTCATACATATATATTACCTCCAGTTAATATTACTTAGCTTTACATGATAATTTTTCAGCTTCAAGCCTGAAAACTGCAACTGCACCCAGCATTTTTTCAGTGTACTCCCAGTTTTTTTCACCTGCCTGATGATTCATGAGACAGTCAAGTGCCGACCTCTTAGCCTCTGTATCTTCTATAAGCGAAAGCCTGCCGGTACCTGTTACACTTTGAAAATTTGCCGAATAATCGCAGGCACTTCCGCCTTCGATCATCTTGAATCTGCCGTCTGTCTCAAACCCGACATAAGGCGATTTCCCGGCAAGTTCATACTTCCTGCCCGCCTTTGCACCGTGAAAGTAGAAAACACATTTCCCACTCTCGCGCCTGAATCCGTAATTCACGGGAACAATATAAATATCACCGTCATCATAAAAGGCGATACGCAGTATTTTTTCCTCAGTGAGAAACGTGTCAATAGCCGAGATATCGGTGATTTCTCTGTCTTTTCTTCTCATATTGCCCTCCGTTCACTTCTTCGAGATAGCGGCTTTGACCGAAACTCCGGCTATCTGTCCGAGCCTGCCCGTCAGACTGCTTATCCTGTCGGGAGTAGCGTCCAGAGCGACCGATATCAGCGATATCCCGCGCTCCTTGTAGGGTATGCCCATGCGCCCGATGATGATGTCGTTGTAATCGTGGAGCACGTTGTTCACCTCGACCGAAGCGCTTTGCTCGTCTATAACTATCGCCGCGACGGCTATGCGTTTTTCTTCCATTTTACGCCTCTTTTCCGTTATGAGTGCGGAGCGTTACAGTCCGCGCTCTTTCAGTTCATTTACAAGTTTAACATAAAACTCCGTTATGTCGGAGAAGCTCTCGCCGGTCTCCAGACATCTCACACGCACTCTCATTCGCCGCAGGTCTACCTCGTCGCAGTGCGATATACCGCGGAATCCTGCTCCCGTGAACGTGCCGCGGAGCTCGCCGTGACGCACCTCCTCAGGAGTGAGGAAGCCGTCGCTCCTGCCGCTGAGGAGCCTGACTCCCAGATACGGCACAAGCATCAGTATATCGCTGAACGGCGACTTCATCAGGAAGGCGCAGCTCCGGCAGAAAACTCCGCTGACGTCGGGATTTTCCGCGTTGAACCGCGACATATAGCTCTGCGTGAGCTGCTCGAAGCAACGGTACGTATCCGGCTTTTTGTCGCCGCCGAGCCGCTTGAATACGTCCGTACCGGCTCCGATGAGCTTCATAAGCGGCCGCGGGAGCTTCATCAGCTTCTCCATTGCCGCCGAGCCGTTATGCGGCGTGCTTATTGTCGTGAGGGAGGCTATCCTTCCGCCCATTCTAAGCGCCGAGATGAGGTATCTTGCCTCTATGCCGCCCTTCGAGTGAGCGATGATGTTGACCTTTTCGGCTCCGGAATCCGCGAGCACAGCCTTCAGCCGCTCTGCAAGAAGTCCGGCGTTGCGCTCAATTGAGGCGTTCGCCTCCTGACCGCCGAAATACAGCTCTGCGCCGTGCTTTTCCAGCACCTTCGGGATACGTCCCCAGTAGCAAATCTTCCCGTCGCGGAAGCCCATTCCGTGAACGAGAAGTATCGGATACCGCGTTTTACAGCTCTGCATAGATTTCTCCTAAAAACAAAAATGTCCGCAGTGCGGACATAGAGATTCAGCCTGTATTAAGCCGTTCTCCGAAAACAAGGCTTTCGCCCGGCTGTCCGAAAACTAACGATATTTCGTGCCGATGCCGGAATAAATCCCGATATCCGCTGACTATATTATAACGCATTGTCAAATCAATGTCAAACTTTTGGAGTTAGCACCTCCTAATCAGATTTGTAAAATATACCAATTTCCTCTTGACAATTTTAAAATAAAAATGTATAATAAAGTCATAATTACATCATAATTATGACTACTTCAGAAAGGTGTTGAATCAACATGGGAAAATTTGTCATCAAGGAGTCCGGTAAGGGCTTCAGTTTCAGTCTTAAAGCGGGAAACGGCGAGATAGTCGCTGCAAGCAGCAAGCTCTACCCCGATATCACCGGCGTTAAAGCCGCTATCGCGGCTGTTGCGGGCTCTGCTCCCGATGCAGGCATCGAGGACCAGACTGCCGGCGCTGAGGAGCTCAAGGGCGCCAAGTTCGAGCTCTACTCCGACAAAGCCGGAGAGTTCCGCTTCCGCTTCAAGGACGCCGAGGGCAATATCCTCGCCGTGAGCGAGGGCTACGTCAAGAAGGACAGCGCTAAAAACGGCATCGACAGCGTTCGCAGGAATGCTAAGAATTCTCCCGTTGTTGAGCCTGTTGCCGAATGATATAATATGAAAAGGGCGGATAAGAAACTCTCTTATCCGCTCTGTTTTTTGAACGATATGTGCTTTATCGGCTTGTGCCACACCCTCGGAGCTGTCAGCAGGCGTCCCTCCCCCACAGTTCCGGCAAATATACGATATATTTTATTTATACTGACAAATTTCTGCAAAGCACTTGAAAAATCACAAAAAAAATGGCATAATTAAAGTACATTAACTATTCTACAACTTCCGCGTGTCTGCGCGGGGAAACTGGAGGTTCTGTATGGCAAACCAGCTTTGCATCGTTCTCGACTTCGGCGGTCAGTATAACCAGCTCATCGCCAGAAGAGTCCGCGAGTGCGGCGTTTACTGCGAAATCAAAAGCTACACCACTCCCATTGAGGAGCTGAAGGCGCTCAAGCCCGACGGCATCATCTTCACCGGCGGTCCCAACAGCGTTTACGACCCGGCTTCGCCCCATATCTCTGAGGAGATATTCTCGCTCGGTATCCCGATACTCGGCATCTGCTACGGCTGCCAGCTCATGGCGTATACCCTCGGCGGCACTGTCGAAAGCTGCGAGAAGAGCGAATACGGCAAAATTGAGATAGCTCAGTCCGGCGGTCTGCTCTTCAGGGACGTCCCCGAAAACAGCGTCGTCTGGATGAGCCATACCGATTTCGTAAGCAAGCTCCCCGAGGGCTTCACCGTTAAGGCTAAATCCGAGGATTGTCCCTGTGCAGCGTTTGAATGTCCCGAAAAGAAGCTCTACGCCGTTCAGTTCCACCCCGAGGTCACTCACAGCGAATTCGGCAAGCAGATACTCCACAACTTCCTCTACGAGGTCTGCGGCTTCACCGGCGACTGGGTCATGGACGATTTCATCGAGTCAACTGTCGCTAAGCTCCGCGAGCAGATAGGCGATAAAAAGGTCATTCTCGGTCTCTCCGGAGGCGTTGATTCCTCCGTTGCGGCAGGTCTGCTCTCACGCGCTGTCGGCAAGCAGCTCACCTGCGTTTTCGTCGATCAGGGTCTCATGCGCAAGGACGAGGGCGACTTCGTCGAGGAGACCTTCACACGCCTCTTCGATATGAACTTCGTCCGCGTCAACTGCAAGGACAAGTTCCTCGCCGCTTTAAAGGGAGTTACCGACCCCGAGCAGAAACGCAAGATAATCGGCACCGAGTTCTACAACGTCTTCTGGGGCAAGATACGCGAGCAGGGAGCTGACGGCTTCTTCGCTCAGGGCACTATCTACCCCGACCGTATCGAGTCCGGCAAGGGCAACAAAGCCGGTCAGGGCAGCACCGCTGTCATCAAGACCCACCACAACATGGTAAAAATGCCCGATGATATCAAGTTCGCCGGCACTATCGAGCCCCTCGCTGACCTCTTCAAGGACGAGGTACGCGCTGTAGGCGAAAAGCTCGGTATCCCCCACGACCTCGTGTGGAGACAGCCCTTCCCGGGTCCGGGTCTCGGAGTTCGTATCCTCGGCGAGATAACCGAGGAGAAGATAAAGGTCCTTCAGGAGGCTGACGCCGTTTTCCGCGACGAGATACGCAAGAGCGGCATCGAGAGC
This sequence comes from Ruminococcus flavefaciens, assembly GCA_002350065.1. Classification (GTDB taxonomy): domain Bacteria; phylum Bacillota; class Clostridia; order Oscillospirales; family Ruminococcaceae; genus Ruminococcus; species Ruminococcus flavefaciens_N. The sequence continues at coordinate 5,573 of DEDQ01000016.1, read as the reverse complement.
GAGCTCAAGCAGTTCTTCGCAGTCCTCCCCGACGTCCGCACTGTCGGAGTTATGGGCGACCACCGCACATATGACCACCTCATCGCTATCCGCGCCGTTACTACTGACGACTTCATGACCGCTGACTGGGCTCGTATCCCCTACGACGTCCTCGCGCGCGTGTCGAACCGTCTCACAAACGAGGTCGAGCACGTCAACCGCGTAGTCTATGATATAACCTCAAAGCCGCCGGGAACGGTTGAGTGGGAATAATGCAAATATTCCCTGAAACGGCTTAATACCGTACTTTTTAAGATGCGGATAAGCTGAATGGCAACGATTTGGCAACATTTCTCTATCATCGGCAACAGTAATAAAATAATTGTCTGAAAAGATAAGAGCTATCTGATTCAATTCACGAATCAGATAGCTCTTTTTGTTTTTACAGCTTTGTGAAATACCATAGAAAAGTATAATCGTTGAAATCAAACCTGTTGCCGTTATCATCGATCACATATATACCGTCAATGATATAGGAATACTCATACTCCGCTCCGACTTTGAAGCTGCCTTCTTTGGGAATATGGTGACATCTGCATTTATCCATTGTTATCCTCTTTCAATGCCTTGCGAGCCGCTTCATTCCTCTCCGCCTCCGTTAAAAGCCGGAGGAAAACTACCTTATTTCAGCCGAACTGTCTCCTCGTCTGTAGCCGGTAGGCGTTACTCCCACGATTTTCTTGAACTGACGCATAAAGTGCTCCTCGTTCTCGTATCCGCACATCGCCGACACCTGCGAAACGGTACAGCCGGTCTCGCTGAGTATCTCCTTCGCCTTTTCGATTTTGCCGTTGATGACGTCGGTCATGCACGAAACTCCGAACACCTCGCGGTAGATATGCTGGAAATAAGACCTCGACATATTCACGTCCGCCGCCATGAGGTCAACGTTCCACTTGCGCTGAGGATAGCGGTATATCTTCTCGCGGAGCTCTATCAGCAGGCTGTAGTGCAGCTCGGAGGCTGATGACTGAGACCTGTCGCGGATACGGCAGACCTCGTCCGCCTTGAACAGCAGGGTCTTGAGCATCGCGTCGGTCATTTTCAGGCGGTGACTGCTCTGCGAGTAGAACTCCGAGGTGATATTCCGCATGAGCTCGCTGATAAAGCCGACGTCCGCGAACTGAACGGGCATATTGCAGGGTATCTCGAGCGGCTCGAAAAACTCAGAATCGCCGCCGGCGTCGAACTCTATCCAGTCGCAGACGAGGTAGTCGTCCGCGGCAGAGTACCTTATACTGCTGCTCCCGTCGAAGAGGAAGAGCGTTCCCGCGGGCAGAGCTATATCCCGGCTGCCGTATGTGACGCGAATACGGCTTTTCGCCAGCAGAAGCAGGTATACGCCGTTCTGAGCCCTGCGGCTGTAGGTGTAATCTCTGCCGTAGACCGAGCCGTGACCTGTGGAGTGTATATTCACGCGCTTACTCCTTTCCGGCGATAAACCGCCATTCGATAGCCTTCCAGCAGTCGCCCGCGTAGTCGATGCCGACACGCGGAGCTGTTTTTATCTCCGGACGATATCCGTCGTCCTCTATCCAGATATTCTCGCTGTTCCATATATCCGCGCCGTTGAAGCTGCCGTCCACCTGCATGAACTTCGTGAGCTTCGCGGGTCCGTCGTGTATCTCTCCCGCGCGGAAGAGGACTCCCTGCGGCTGACCGCTTTCGCCGGTGATGACGTTCATCAGCCAGTGCATACCGTAGCAGAGATAGACGTATATCACGCCGCTTTTGCCGTAGAGCAGCTCCGTCCGCGGAGTGCGTCCCTTTGAGGCATGGCAGCCCTTATCCTCCTCGCCGCGGTAGGCTTCGGTCTCGGCGATGCGCTCGCGGAGCTCGGTGCCGTCATCAAGTCTGCGGACGAGCACCTTCCCGACGAGGTCAGGTGCGACCTCGAGAACGTCACGCCTGAAAAATTCCGCCCCGAGCCTCATACGCGAAGGCTCTGCTCGAGCTCGGCATCGGGCTTGACGAATGCCGTTTTGTAGTTGGTGAAGATGACCTTGCCCGGCTTCGCGCCCGAGGGCTTTTTCACGTACCGCGCGAGGCAGTAATCGACCGGCACGAGCGTGGAATTGCGTCCCTTGCTGTTGACAGCGGCTATCGTCGCTGCCTCCTCGACAGTTCTGTCCGGAGGAGTTTCGCCGTCGGTCACGATTATCGTATGCGAGCCGGTAATGGTCTGCGTATGGAGCCATATATCGGTCTTTTCCGCGAATTTTAGCGTTAGCTGGTCGTTCTGGTGATTGTTCCTGCCGACGAGTATCGTGTAGCCGTCCGAGGACTTGTACTCTATCGGCGGCAGAGCCTTCGGCGGCTTCGCCTTGCCGCCTCCCGAGCGGATATAGCCCTGCTCTCTGAGCTCGAGACGGAGCTGGATTATGTCGTTTTCGGATTCGGCTCGCGTGAGGGCGTCGAATACGCTGTCGAGGTACTGGAGCTCCTCCTCGCCCTTTTCTATCTGTCCCGCGAGCTTTTCCTCGGCGGTGACGCATTTTTTGTACTCGGAGTAATAATGCTGGGCGTTCTGAGCCGGTGTTTTGCGCATATCGAGCTCTATCTCGACTGTGGGACAGTCCTCGGCGTAGAAATTCTCGACCTTTGCCGTAGCGTCGCCCTTCTGGATACGGTAGATATTCGCGGAGATGAGGTCTCCCCAGAGCTTGTAGGTGTCCTTTTCGGCGCAGGCTGCGAGCTCCTGCTGCTGGACTGAGATTCGGCGCGAGGTGCGCTCGGTGAGGTTCACAAGCAGCTTGAACAGGTCGTTTGCGCGCTGTTTCGTGCGGACTGCGCGGTCGCGCTCGTAGTAGAAGTAGTCGAGCAGCTCCGACGCGCTGGGGAGCTCCTTCGTTATCATCAGGGTGCCGTACTGGTTCAGCCGGACGAATGAGAAGTCCTTGAGCATTCCGTCGCGGTCGCTCGCGGCTGTGAAGCAGTTTTCGCCCGAGAGAAGCTGCTCCTTGGTGCGTTTTATGTCGAAAAGCAGGCGGTCGAGCTGGTCGCCGGCGACTGTGTCGCTGCGGAGCTCCGCTCCCCTTCCGGCGAAGAATGTCCACTCACGCGCGAGCACGGGCGAAATGCCCTCGAATACGCGTATCAGCGCCTTTGAGAGCTCCGCGGGGGGAACTTCTCTCAGGCGGGCGGTGATGTCCTCCGGCTCGGCTGTCAGGAAATTCAGACGGTCATCGCGCGGCGGCATGGAATACCTCATGCCCGGCAGGACTATCCTCTCGCGCGACATTTCCTCGTCGACGCGCTTGATGCTGTCAACGACTCTGCCCTCGTGGTCGATGATGATGAGGTTCGAGCAGCGTCCCATTATCTCGCAGGCGAGCGTGACCGTCACGACGTCGCCGAGCTCGTTCACGCACTCGAAATCGAGGAAGAGTATGCGCTCGAGCCCGTCCTGACGGACGGCGATGAGCTTGCCGCTGCCGAGGCGTTTGCGCAGGAGCATACAGAACATCGGCGGAGTCTGCGGATTGTCCACAGGCCGCGTCGTGATGTGAACTCTCGCACTGCCGGCATTTGCCGATATGAAGAGCTTTTTCGAGCCTTCGCGTGTGCGTATCGAGATGATGATCTCCTCGCGCGAGGGCTGGTGTATTTTTTCTATCCTGCCGCCGATAAGCGGCTGGAGCTCGGTTTTCACCGCGTAGAGAAATGCTCCGTCCAGAGCCATAATATCAATCCTTTACTATTTTATCCCCCAAAGACCGTACGGGTCATTTTTCAGCTCGTTCTCATACAGTCCCACGACAGGCAGAATATCGAAGAACATCGCCTTGCAGCCGCCTATCTGCGCCTCTCGGATAAGTCCGCGCTCATACGCCATAGCCTGTATCTTGTACCACGCTTTTTCGGGAGGGTGTCCAGCCTCGATAAACCATTCGTCAGGCGGATAAATGCGGTTTATCTCCTCATTTGTCGCGTACATGGCAGTGATATCCGGCGGAGTTGCCGGCTCGACGTAATGCATGGCGGTCAGCTTGTAGATGTCAACTCCGAGAAGCAGAGCCTTTCCGCCGTTGTGAATGGCGTAGTCAAGACCGCCTTTCAGCGCCTCCTCAGCGTGTTTTCCCCAGCCAGCCGTGCTTATGGTATCGCGTCCGCAGAGCGTATCCGGAAGCAGTCTGAAGGTGTCCGCGACCGCTCCCATAGCGGTCTTTTCGGCGTCTGCGCCAAGCACCTTTATCTTTACCGTTATCCCGAGCTCCCTGTCCTGAGCGGTGAGCTCAAGCTCCCTGCTCAGCCGGAGTGCCGGCATGAAGAGCGTGCCCTCCTCCGTGACGAGCTCCTTCAGCGCATCAATGACCGTGAGAGCGCCGCCCTCGAGCCGTCCGAAGCTGCTGAGAGAGCTGTGTACCTCCAGAATCATGCCCTTTTCCACTCCGAGGGAAGCCAGCGCACTTTTCAGCTCATTCTTTGTGACCATTTTTCGTCCTCCGCATTTTCAAGCTCATCGGCGATAAACTCGTGGAGCGGCTTGCGGACTATCAGCTCACGGTGCGCCGCGAACCATTTGTACGATTACGCAAGTACCTCCGGAAGCGGCGTGATATCGGGCATTATCGACTGCTGACGCGCTGTGTCGAGAACGTATGCGTAGTCGTAGAACGGGAAGTAGCTCCGCTGCGGGATATCGCCGCTGACGAAGCGGAGCTCCGGCTTTTTTCCGAGCACGGCGTAGCAGAGCTCCACCCATTCGAGGACGCTGACGGGCTCGGGATATCCGACGTTGAAAATGCGCTCATTTGGCTGTTTTTCGAGCAATTTCTCCATGAAGCGGCAGAGGTCGCCGATGTGGAAGAATTGCAGCGGCAGACTGCCGTCCTTCGGGACGTAGAATGGCTTGTCCTGCTCGGCGCACTCGAAGACGAACGCCTCGCGGTGGAGGTTGTTCATCGGACCGCAGAGGTACGGCGGACGGACGATGTACGTCTGCGGGACGTTTTCGCGCAGGAAGCGCTCCGCGGCGAGCTTGTTCACGCCGTATGCGCCCCAAATCGAGTTTGGTCCGCACTCCATGTCCTCGCGGAAGGGCTGCGGGAGGGTCTCCGGATAGACCGCGCTCGAGCTCACGAAAATGTAGCTCCCGAACTCGCCGAGGGCTTCATGCAGCGTCCTGACGTCGTTCTCATTGTAGGAGGTAACGTCCAGAACCGCGTCAAATCGGTATTTTTTGAGGGTATCACCGAGGGAATGGCGGTCGGCGCAGATATGAGTCACGCCCTCCGGCTGGGGACGGCTCCCGCGGTTGAGCACGAAGACCTCATGTCCCTTGCGGACAAAATATTCCGCGGTGTATCTGCTTGCAAAAACGGTTCCGCCGGTGATAAGGATTTTCATACTTTTCCTCCTATTTCTTGCGATAAGTTAAAACTTCAAAGTCTGCTTTTGTGGTGAGCTCGGTCAGTGCAGCGAGATGTTCCTGCTCGGACTTGCCCGTCCGGTAGTAGTACGGAGTCATCGAGAAAAGGCTCTGTATATCCTCGGAGCTTGCAAGCTCCATGTCGAAAGTCACTCTGCGGCTG
>DEDQ01000066.1:19049-19193 GCA_002350065.1 Ruminococcus flavefaciens | reverse complement strand
GGTGCGCTTCACGGACGAGAAAACGGTCTCGAATGCGGTTTATTTTGCGGTGAAGAACGCCCTCATGAACGACGGTCTCATCTACGAATTCGAGCTCAAGCCCAAAATCGACTGGACAAAGCCCGCTCCCGAGGAGGACCGCTC
>DEDQ01000066.1:18596-18828 GCA_002350065.1 Ruminococcus flavefaciens | reverse complement strand
CGCAAAAGCCGGAAATCACTGCCGCACCGGAAGAGGCTCCAAAGCCGGAGGCAGCTCCGCCGGAGCCGGTGAAAGCTCCCGAGCCTGCGCCGATAGAGGGCTTTCACTTCATTAATACGAGCTCCTTCAGTCAGCCCCGCGCAGAGGAAACGCCTGCAAAGGAGGAGGCTCCCACTGACCCGCTTCACGAGGAATTCCCCGATATAAAGGTCATCGGCGAGGCTTTCGGGCT
>DEDQ01000066.1:17615-18506 GCA_002350065.1 Ruminococcus flavefaciens | reverse complement strand
AAGCCGCAACTGCCGCCAGTACAGCCAGACCCTCCTCACGGGGATAAGAGTGCTGCTCACGGCGGAGGAATTTGACGCTGTTGAGAATAATCAGGAGCTGCTCGCTGACCTCGGTTTCACCTTCGATTTCTCCGAGCGCCCGTGCGTTGTCGCGACTGCCGTCCCCACCTTTATAATGGAAGCCGACATGGAGGAGATAATCTGCGAGGTAGCAAATAATCTGCGCATGAACAAGATAAATCCGCAGTCGGGACTGCTCGATGATATGCTGCATACAGTTGCCTGCAAATCGGCAATAAAGGCGAATGACAACAACTCCCTCGAGGAGCTCCAGTCGCTCGCCGAGCAGGTCTGCTACAACGAGGCTATACGCCACTGCCCACACGGCAGACCCGTTATGTTCACCATGACCAAAAATAATATCGACCACCAATTCAGACGTACCTAAGGAGTAATCATGCATTTCCACATCAGCAATAAGCTTATCGTGACGGCGGTGATGTTCGTTGTTTCGTTCATCGCAGTCACGTTCATATTCGTGAAAAAGCCGCACCTCGCCAAGAGCAGGAACAAAGCCGTGAAAGCTGCTGCAATATTCTGCATCGCCTTCGTGCCGGGAGTTCTTGCTGCGACTGTCTGCGCAAAGACCATTACCGAGGTCTGCTCGCGCGTATGGGGCGAGCCGCAGAATGAGATAGTCATGACCGAGGAGGAAGACGAGGAAGAGGAAGAGGATAAGTCCTCGGTCGCATGACCGCATTCACTGTAAGCATACTTCAGGGGCGCTCTCCGGGCGCCCGCATTTATATTATGCCCGCAGACGGGCTGGGAGATAGATATGGATAAAAACATGAAACCGTTCGTGCTCGCGATAGCCGGTCCGACAGCTTC
>DEDQ01000066.1:17140-17457 GCA_002350065.1 Ruminococcus flavefaciens | reverse complement strand
GGAATGGACATAGCCTCCGCAAAGCCGACAGCGGAGGAGATGCAGGGCATACCTCACCACCTCATAAGCATTCTTGACCGCGATGTGAGCTTTTCCGCGGCAGACTACGTAAAGCTCGCGAATGAGGCGATAGAGGACGTCCTCAGCAGGGGGAAGCTCCCGATAATCGTGGGCGGAACGGGTCTGTATATAGATTCGCTGCTCAACAATGTTCAGTTCGCAGAGGTGAAAAGTGACCCCGCCTACCGCGAACAGCTTTACGCGATATCCCGCAGCGAGGGCAACGAGCGCCTTTATGCGGAGCTCTGCGAGGCTGA
>DEDQ01000066.1:12708-17063 GCA_002350065.1 Ruminococcus flavefaciens | reverse complement strand
CGGACGCAGGTTCAGCGAGCTCAAGGAGGAGAGCCTCTCCGTCGAAAGCCCCTATGATTCGCTTATTCTCGGACTCAACGCCGCCGACAGGGCTGTGCTCTACGACAGGATAAATATGCGCGTAGACGAAATGGTGCAGGCGGGACTCATCGAAGAGGCGAGGGCGCTGTGGGAGGAAAAGTCCATGCGCACAGCCGCGAACGCTATCGGCTACAAGGAGCTTATCCCCTACTTCGAGAATGAAGCCCTCCTGAGCGACTGCATAGACAAGATAAAGCAGGAGACCCGCCGCTACGCCAAAAGACAGCTCACATGGTTTAGAAAAAATGAACGTATCAGGTGGATAATTATCGAGGATTTTAGTAAAAAGTGTGAAATTTCGGAAAAATCCAAAAAAGCTATAGCCAATTACGGAAGAATATGATATAATGTATTGTGTGTATTTTTATCCTTATGGGATAGGTATGCCCTCACGCAGAAACGTCCCGCGTTTCTGTTCGTGAGAAAACTATAGGAATGGAGAATGTGTATGAACAAAACTATCAACTTACAGGACGTTTTCCTCAATCAGTGCAGAAAGGAAAAGATCGCTGTTACCATTATCCTTACGAACGGCTTCCAGTTCAAGGGCATGGTAAGAGGCTTCGACAGCTACGTTGCTATCTTTGACTGCGACGGCAAGCAGCAGCTCGTTTACAAGCACGCTATCTCAACTATCATACCCGCAAGACCTGTCTCAATTCTTGACGCTTCATCAGACAAGAGCGAATAAGCGGTGATATGAATGCGTGCAAATAGATCAGACAGCAGCTTCATCGTCAAGGTGATGAGAAATTCAGTTCTCATCCTGCTTCTGATAGTCTTTATCAGCATCGTTTACAATTTCCGTAACAAACAGGCTCCTACAGCAGTTGCCCTGATGTCCGATGCCACCGCCTCGCGCGAGTTCAAGGGAGTTTTCATCAGGGACGAGACTCCGGTAATGTGTACTGCCGGCGGCGTTATAAGCTACGATGTGGCTGACGGCGGAAAGCTCGGCAACGGCACCGTCATCGCTGAGGTATACCCCACCGATGAGCAGATAGTGAGGAACCGCGAGATAAGCAAGCTCGAACGCGAGCTGAGCATACTCAAAAAGATACAGAACCCCGGTACTATCGAATCCGCGCAGCCTTCAAACCTCTCCGAGAGCATAGAGGAGAAATACCGCAGCATGATATACAGCCGCGATACGCATAACTACTCCGCACTCGAAAAGGACATGGAGGACCTGCTCATTCAGATGAGTACCTACCAGATAATCACCAAGCAGGTCAGCGGCTTTGACCAGCAGATAACCGATATCAACGCCAAGCTCGCAGAGCTGAAATCGCTTTCGGTAACTCCGTCTGAAACGATAAAGTCACCGCGCTCGGCTTACTTTGTGAGCTACTGCGACGGCTATGAATCAGTGCTGAAGCCGGACAAGCTCGATTCTCTTACTATCGCCGATATCAACAGTATCGAGGACAGAAAGAGCACTGAGGGCAATATCGTCGGCAAGCTTATTGAGGGCTACGGCTGGTATCTGGCGGGCGTTATAGACAATTCACGCAAAGAGTATGCTATCGGCGGAAGTGTAAAGATAAAATTCGATTCCAACGCCGATACCTTCGACGCGGCCGTCAAGGATATCCGCGACGAGGGCGACCCTTCAAAAAGCATTATTATTCTTGAATGTGACCAGTTCAATTACGACCTCGTTCAGCACCGCGCTGAAAAGTGCGAGATGATAAAGGGCGATTTCCGCGGACTTAAAGTCCCGCGTGAGGCGATACGCTTCGCTGATGTGACGGAAAAGACAACTTCTCCCGCCGCTGAGGCTGAGGCTGCTCCCGAGGCTGAGACCGCTCCCGCTGAGGAAACAACAGCTCCGACAGAGGCTCCCGCCTCCGAGGCTGAGACCAAGGTCAATACCAAGGGCGTGTACATCTTAAAGGGCGAGCAGGTGACCTTCAAGAAAATAGACGTTATCTATGAGGGCAGCGATTACGTGCTCTCAAAGGTGCATGAGGACGACCCGTCCTACCTTGCACTGTATGACGATATCATGATAGAAGGGGTGGACGCAGATGACTGATAAATATCAGTACGTGAGCGATAACCTTGCAGCTATAAAGAGCAATATCGCGGACGCGGCTGCAAAATGCGGCAGAGCGCCAGAGGATATACGCATTATGGCTGTTACCAAAACTGTCGCTCCTGAGATAGTGAACTATGCCGTTTCGCTGGGAGTTGCTCTCCTCGGCGAGAACAGAGCGCAGGAGTTCATGTCTAAGCAGGAGGCTTATGACAAGTCGGCGGAGATACACTTCATCGGCGGCTTGCAGACCAACAAGGTCAAGTATATCATTGAGCCTATGACGATGATTCAATCCGTTGACAGCTTTAAGCTGGCACAGGAAATAAACAGGCTCGCAGGTGTGCATAATAAGACTATGGACATACTCTGCGAGGTGAATATCGGCGGCGAGGATTCCAAAAGCGGAGTCGCTCCCGACGGGCTGATACCGCTCCTTGAGCAGATATCACAGCTTGAATGCGTGAGGGTAAAGGGCCTTATGACTATCCCGCCGCCTTCATCGAGCGATGTCTTTCTCGGAAGAATGGAGGAGCTGTTTCAGAACATAAAAAGCAGGAATATTCAGGGTATCGCCATGGAAACGCTCTCGATGGGCATGACTCATGACTATGCAGAGGCGGTTAAGCACGGCTCTACTCTGGTCCGTATCGGTACAGGTCTTTTCGGCGCTCGCGATTACAGCAGATAACGCTGCGCGGTATGGGCTTGGGGGCATGGATAATGAAGAGCTCATACGTGCCGTATTGAATGACGATACATCTGTAAAGGTATAAGGCGGCTCACCGCATGAGCGCCGGCAACTAAAATATATAATGTATATGCGGAGAATGGAGAAAAATCATCATGAAACTTTTCGAGAACATCAAGGATTTCTTTTTTGCAGCTGAGGATGAGGACGGCGATTTCGCAGATACTCCCATGGGCGCTGAGGCAAGAGAACACTCCGGCATGGGCGGCGGCATGGGCAGCCCCCGCGAGGAGATGTCTCCCGAGGGCGCAGGCAGAAGAAACAAGGTAGTGAATATCCAGACTACTGCACAGCTTCAGGTAGTGCTCGTTAAGCCCTCTGCTTTCACAGACGCTAAGCAGATAGCTGACCACCTTATCGCTAAGAAGACAGTTGTACTCAACCTTGAGACTGCTTCTCCCGAGAACAAGAGAAGAATAATCGACTTCCTCGTAGGCGTTGCTTACGCTAACGGCGGAAGCCTCAAGCCCGTTGCAAACCTCACCTACATCATCACTCCCTACAATGTAGGCTTCATCGGCGAGGACCTCGTCGGCGAGCTCGAGAACAACGGCGTATTCATCTGATGAACGCTCAGCCGGACAGGCTCTTCATCGCGCGGCTCGAGGATATGCTCGGGCAGTGCGGACGCTACAGCGCTCCCGTATTCTCGTCGTTCCTCGACGAGAGACAGTGCGCGGAAACGGAGATATGGCTCCGCGCAAATGCCGGAGACTGCGGGTACCTCCTCTGGGGAGGCTATCCCGACGCGAGACGTAAAATGCTCGCCGTTTTTCCGGAATACCTCCGCGGCGGCATTACGGAGCTCTTCCCGATGAAGTGCCTTACCTTCGCCTACAGGAAGGAGGATACCCTCACCCACCGCGATATCCTCGGCTCGCTGATGGCTCAGCAGCTCAAACGCGAGGTCGTGGGAGATATAGTCACGGGCGAGGGCATTGCTCAGACCTTCCTTACAGATGTTGCGGCAAGGCTTGTGACCGGTTCGATAGCCAAGATAGGCAGAGTCGGCGTGAAAATCGACGACAGCAGACCCTTCGAGCTGGAAAATGCTCAGAAATTTCAGGATATAAGCGGTACGGTCGCCTCGCTGCGGCTCGACTGCATCGTCAGCCTTGCGGCTAAGCTGAGCCGTGAAAAAGCGGCGGCACTTATCCGCACGGACAAGGTGGACGTTAACCACCTTACCGCAGACTCGCTCTCGTATGAGCTGAAAGAGGGGGATATCCTCTCGGTAAGAGGCTGCGGAAGATTCATTCTTTCTGGTATCAACGGCGAGACCAAAAAAGGCCGTATACACATAATTCTGAAAAAATATATTTAGAGGTGAATGATAATGATCACATCAAAAGACGTAAGAAATAAAAGATTTGAAAAGGCTGCTTTCGGCTACAAGCAGGAGGAAATAGACGAATTTCTCTCTCAGCTCGAGGCTGAGCTCGACGAAATGGAGCGCGAGCGCGCAGAGGCTAACAACAAGATACA
>DEDQ01000066.1:8504-12645 GCA_002350065.1 Ruminococcus flavefaciens | reverse complement strand
CATCAGGTACTCAACGAGGCTAACGAGAAGGCAGAGCAGATAATCGCTGAGGCTCAGGCTAAGGCTGACCAGCTCGAGGACGAGGCTGTACGTCAGCACGCTGAGGCTATCGAGAAAAACCGCGAGGAGATAGCTAAGGAGAAGGAAGCTCTCATCGACGCACGCCGTCAGGTAGCTGAATTCAAGAAGAGCCTCTTCGATATGTACAAGGCTCATCTCGAGATGATATCCTCTATGCCCGAGACCTACGACGATGACCTCGACCCCACTGAAACAGCCGAGGAGATCGCTGCTGCTGTAGCTTCAGGAAACAACGACTGATAATATCACGGCAAATGCCGTTAGTCGTTAGCCATTAGCTTGCTGCGGTGCGTCTGCAATAAGCTGATAGCTAAAAGCTAACGGCTCACAGCCCGCAATGCGGGCTTTACATATTCGGTTCGAGAAATTATGAAAGGTGATACCAATGGCACAGGATTATAATTCAACCCTTAATTTACCCGCTACGGAATTCCCCATGCGCGGAAATCTCCCCAAAAGAGAGCCCGAAACTCTCAAAAAATGGGAGGACGAAAGACTCTACTACAAGATGATAGAGAAAAACAAGGGCAAGCCCTCTTTCATTCTCCATGACGGTCCTCCGTATGCAAACGGCGAGATACACCTCGGTCATGCGCTTAATAAGTCGCTCAAGGACTTCATCGTAAAGTATAAGAATATGACCGGATTCTGCGCTCCCTATGTTCCCGGCTGGGATACCCACGGTCTTCCTATCGAGCTCAAGGCTATGAAGACTATCGGCGTCAAGGACGGCGCTATCCCTCCGACAGAGCTCAGAAAGCACTGCCGCGAATACGCTATGGAGCAGGTAGCTAACCAGATGAAGGGCTTCAAGAGAATGGGCTCGCTCGGCGACTACGACTACCCCTATCTCACGCTCCGTCCCGAGTACGAGGCAAGACAGGTCGAGGTATTCGGCGCTATGGCCAAGAAGGGCTATATGTACAAGGGTCTCAAGCCTGTTTACTGGTGCCCCGACTGCAATACCGCTCTCGCTGAGGCTGAGATAGAATATTCAAACGACCCCTGCTACTCTATCTATGTAAAGTTCAACGTTACCGACGACAAGGGTATGTTCTCTGCGCTCGGTCTCGACCTTTCAAAGGTATATTTCGTTATCTGGACCACTACTACATGGACTATCCCCGGAAACCTTGCTATATGCCTCGGTCCGGAGTATAACTATACGCTCGTTCACGTTGGCGACGAGTATTACGTAATGGCTGAGGAGCTCGTAAAGACTACTATGGAGACTGCCGGTATCACCGACTACACTACCGACCACATCTTCACAGGCGCAGAGCTCGAAGGCATGAAGACCAAGCACCCCCTCTATGACCGTCCGTCTCCGATAATCGTAGGCGACCACGTTACTCTCGAATCCGGTACCGGCTGCGTACATACTGCTCCGGGCTACGGCGTAGAGGACTTTGAAGTATGCAAGAATTACGACGACATCGGCATAATCGTCTGCGTTGACGCAAAGGGCAGGCAGACCGAGGAAGCCGGCGAGTTCGCAGGTCTCGACACTGACGAGGCTAACAAGGCTATCGCTGCCAAGCTCACAGAGCTCGGCGCTATGCTCGCAACTCAGAAGATAGTCCACCAGTATCCTCACTGCTGGAGATGCAACAGCCCTATCATCTACCGCGCTACAGAGCAGTGGTTCTGCTCCGTCAACGGATTCAAGGACGAGGCTGTAAAGGCTATCGAGGAAGTTCAGTGGATACCCGAATGGGGCGAGGACCGCATCAAGGGCATGGTCCGCGACAGAAGCGACTGGTGCATCTCCCGTCAGAGAACATGGGGCGTTCCGATACCCGTTATCTACTGCAAGGACTGCGGCAAGCCTATCTTCAACGACGAGACTATCACCGCTATCGCTGACCTCTTCCACAAGGAGGGCTCGGACGCTTGGTGGACAAAGGACGCAAGCGAGTTCATTCCCGCTTCTGTAAAGTGCGAGTGCGGCTGCGGCGAATTCACCAAGGAATACGACATCATGGACGTTTGGTTCGACAGCGGCGTTTCACATACCTCTGTAATGGACGAATTCGACAGCCTTTCATGGCCGGCTGACCTCTACCTCGAGGGCGCTGACCAGTACCGCGGCTGGTTCCAGTCTTCACTTCTTACATCTGTTGTATACAAGGGCACTGCCCCCTATAAGGCAGTCTGCACACACGGCTGGGTAGTTGACGGCGAGGGCAAGACTATGCACAAGTCCCTCGGCAACGGCATCGCTCCGAGCGAGATAACAGACCAGTACGGCGCTGATATTCTTCGCCTGTGGGTGGCTTCCTCCGACTATCACAGCGATATCCGTATCTCAAAGCCTATCCTGAGCCAGCTCTCGGACGCTTACAAGAAGATACGCAACACTGCAAGATTCATTCTCGGAAACCTCGGCAACGGTGCAGGCTTTGACCCCGATAAGGACTGCGTTTCCGACGACAAGCTCACAGAGCTCGATAAATGGGCAATGATGAAGCTCGATAAGCTCATCGACGACGTTAAGGGCGGCTATGAGAAGTACGATTTCCACATCGCATTCCATGCTATCCATAACTTCTGCGTTGTTGATATGTCCAACTTCTACCTCGACATCATCAAGGACAGACTCTACTGCGAAAAGGAGAACAGCGAGCTCCGCCGTGCCGCTCAGACTGCTATGTACCGCATTCTCAGCGCTCTTGCAAGACTTGCGGCTCCTATCATCTCGTTCACTGCTGAGGAGATATGGCAGTTCATGCCTCACACCTCCGCTGACGACAAGGAGAGCGTTTTCCTCAACCAGATGCCTGAGAAGTCCGGCATAGAGTACAGCTCTGATTTCATCAGCAAGTGGGAGCTCATCTACAATACCCGTCTCGGAGCTAACAAGGCTCTTGAGGACGCAAGAAATGCCAAGACTATCGGCAAGTCGCTCGAGGCTAAGATAATAATCAAGTGCAGCGGCGAGCTTTACGGCAAGTATACTGCTCTTGCAGGCGAGCTCAAGGATATCCTCATCGTTTCCGGCGTCGAAGTCGCTGAGGGTGAGGGCGAGACCGTATTCGAGGTCGCTAAGGCTGACGGCGAGAAGTGCGAGCGCTGCTGGTGCTATTCGTGCTATGTCGGCACAAACAGCAAGCACCCGACTCTCTGCGAGCGCTGCGCTATAGCTGTCGAAGCATAAAATTTGAACTATATTGCCTGCTGATGCATAACAGCAGGCAATGTTTGTGAAAGGATAAATATGGCGGTAATACTCGTTGTAATCATTGCCGTGCTCGTTGCGGCAGACCAGCTTGTAAAGCACTGGGCGGTAACGTCGCTCGAGCCCGTCGGCAGCATGGATTTTATCCGTATCGGCGATACAAAGCTCGTTGACCTGACCTATCTCGAGAACCGCGGAGCTATCTTCGGAAGCATGGCAGGGCAGAGGTGGTTCCTTGTGGGATTCACCACTCTTGTGATAATCCTTGCTTCTGTCGGAATGATAATGGCGCTGAAACGCTCAAAATTCCTGAGCTTTTCGATAATGCTCTTCGTTGCGGGCGGCATCGGCAACATCATCGACCGCATACGCTACGGCTACGTTGTGGATATGTTCGAGTTCAAATTCGTTCACTTCGCGATATTCAACGTTGCGGATATCTGCGTGACGTTCGCATTCATCTTCATCATCATCTATATGCTCTTCATCGACCCCAAAAAGGAAAAGGCGAAGAAGAAATCCGCTGCTGAGGAGAGCCCGAATGATGAGTGAGAGGGTAGTTCTCCAGTGCGGCGCGGAGGTCCGCGGCGCGAGGATAGATAAGTATATTTCGGACAATATTGCGGAGCTCACACGCTCGGCTGTGCAGAACCTCATCGCGGACGGAATGGTAACTGCGGACGGCAAGCCCGTCAGCAAGAACTATAAGATACGCGGCGGCGAGAGCATTGCCGTCGATATCCCCGAGCCCCAGCCTATGGACGCTGTCGCGGAGGATATCCCCCTCGATATAGTCTACGAGGACGATGACCTGCTCGTTGTCAACAAGCCAAAGGGCATGGTAGTCCACCCGGCACACGGCAACTACAACGGGACTCTTGT
>DEDQ01000066.1:5775-8419 GCA_002350065.1 Ruminococcus flavefaciens | reverse complement strand
GACAAGGATACCAGCGGACTGCTCATCGTTGCGAAGAATGACGCATCGCACCTGCACCTCGCGGAGCAGATAAAGGCTCACAGCTTCACACGCGAGTACGAGGCGATAGCCTGCGGGAGCTTCAAGGAGCCCGAGGGCACTGTCGACGCTCCTATCGGCAGGCACAAGACCGACCGCAAGAAAATGTGCGTAACAACTGAAAACAGCCGCAATGCCGTGACGCATTACAGCGTGCTCAGGCAGTTCGGCGGCTATGCATATGTGCGGCTCCGGCTCGAAACGGGAAGAACTCACCAGATACGTGTTCATCTCGCATATATCGGACACCCCGTCCTCGGCGACGAAATCTACGGAAAGCCGTACAAGGGCATAGAGGGACAATGTCTCCACGCCCGTAAAATAGGCTTTATCCACCCCTCGACCGGCGAGTATATGGAGTTCACAAGCGAGCTTCCGGATTACTTCACGTCGATACTGAACAAGCTCGAAAGAATGGGCTGATGATTTATAAGCGATTTTAGGAGGTCAGCTCTTTGTTTGAAGATATCTCGAAGGTGATACTGCTCAGCGATATGGACGGCACTCTGCTCAACTCGAAGAAGCAGATTACCGACACAGACCGCGCCGCTATCGAGCGGTTTCAGGCGCTCGGCGGACATTTTACCGTCGCGACCGGACGTACTATCCAGTCGTTTGAACAGTTCCTGAGCATTCTCGACCTGCGTTCGCCCGTCATCATGTACAACGGCGCGGCGATACACGACTACTCTTCCGGCGAAACGCTCTACACTCAGCCGCTCCCGCAGGAGTGCAAGGCTATGGCGATAGAGCTCCTCGCGGCTATGCCAGAGGCGGGCGGAGAGGTCCTCAAGGCTGAGGGTACATACGTTTTCAGCAATACCGAGTATCAGAAGCTGCATACAAAGCTCTGCGGGATAGTTCCGGAATTTGCCGAGCTCCCCGATATAGAGGAGGGCGGCTGGCTGAAGGTGCTGTTTTCAATGGCGCCGGAGGATATCCCCCATATGGAGCTCCTCACGCGGCAGCTCGGATTCGACAAAAAAGCCGATTTCGTCCGCTCGGCGGACATCTTCCTTGAAATGCTCCCGCCCGGAGTGAGCAAGGGCTCGGCGCTTACAGAATACAGAAAGCTTCCCGGCTATGAGGACTTCACCTTCGTGGCTGTCGGAGATTTCGACAACGACCTTGAAATGATAAAGGCGGCAGACGTCGGAGCTTGTCCCGCGAATGCCGAGGATAACGTAAAAGCGGCGGCAGATATCGTCCTCACGCATACCAACGACGAGGGCGCAGTCGCAGAGCTTATCGAACACATCATAAAGCTGACGGCTGAAGGCTGACAGCTGATGGCTAATGACTCATACAAATAAAGCTACGGCTTAAAAATATGGAGGTTGCTATGGACGCATCAAGAAAAAAGGATCTGCAGAAAATCGCCTGTAAGGTGAGAATGGGCGTTATAGAGGGAACCTATAACGCGAAGTCTGGTCACCCCGGCGGTTCGCTTTCAATAAGCGACACACTGACGTATCTCTACTATGACAAGATGAACGCTGACCCGAAGAATCCCGATGATCCCGACAGAGACCGCTTTGTCCTCTCAAAGGGTCATACTGCTCCGGCGCTTTATTCTGTACTCGCGATAAAGGGCTATTTCCCTGAGGCTGAGATAAAGTCGCTCCGTCACATAGGAGCTCTCCTGCAGGGTCACCCCTGTATCCATATCCCGGGCGTTGATATGTCGAGCGGCTCGCTCGGACAGGGCATATCTGCGGCTTGCGGAATGGCTCTCGCAGGAAAGATAGACGGCAAGAGCTACAAGGTATACACCGTTCTCGGCGACGGCGAGATCGAGGAGGGTCAGGTATGGGAGGCTGCTATGTTCGCAGCTCACAAGAAGCTCGACAACCTCGTTGCAGTCGTTGACAACAACGGTCTCCAGATAGACGGTCCTATCAGCGAGGTATGCTCTCCCGAGCCTATCACCGATAAATTCGCAGCTTTCGGCTGGCACGTTATAACTGCCGACGCTCACGACTTCGACAGCCTTGAAGCAGCCTTCAATGAGGCTGATACAGTCAGCGGCAAGCCCGTTGTCATCGTTCAGAAGTCCGTAAAGGGCAAGGGCGTTTCGTTCATGGAGAATCAGGTAGGCTGGCACGGAACAGCTCCCAACAAGGAGCAGTACGAGCAGGCTATCGCAGAGCTTACAGCGCAGTTAAAGGAATTGGAGGGCTAAGAATATGGCAGATGTTATCAAAAAGGCTACCCGTGAGAGCTACGGCGAATCTCTTAAAGAGCTCGCTGAGGAATACAAGGACTTAGTAGTCCTCGATGCAGACCTTGCTGCTGCTACAAAGACAGGCATTTTCAAGAAGGCTTATCCCGACCGCTTCTTCGACTGCGGTATCGCTGAGGAGAACATGATGGGCGTTGCTGCCGGACTTGCTGCCTGCGGAAAGATACCCTTCGCAAGCACATTCGCAATGTTCGCGGCAGGCAGAGCGTTCGAGATAGTCCGCAACTCTATCGGCTATCCCCACCTCAACGTTAAAATAGGCGCTACTCACGCAGGCATCTCCGTCGGCGAGGACGGCGCTACTCACCAGTGCAACGAGGATAT
>DEDQ01000066.1:5411-5695 GCA_002350065.1 Ruminococcus flavefaciens | reverse complement strand
GAGGCAAGAGCTGCTGTAAGAGCTGCTGTTGAGTTCAACGGTCCCGTTTATATGCGATTCGGACGCCTTGCAGTTCCGGTGATAAACGACGCGGCAACATACAAGTTCGAGCTCGGCAAGGGCATCGTGATGAAGGACGGCAGCGATATCACTATCGTGGCTACCGGTCTTATGGTAAACGAGGCATTACAGGCTGCCGAGACTCTCGCTGCTGAGGGCATCTCCGCAAGAGTTGTAAATATCCACACTATCAAGCCCCTCGACAAGGAGCTCATCTGCAAGTG
>DEDQ01000066.1:2053-5240 GCA_002350065.1 Ruminococcus flavefaciens | reverse complement strand
GACCTCCTCAAAGAGTTTGGTCTTTCTGCGGAAAATATCGTTAAGGTAACAAAGGACGCATTAAAACTCAAAAAGTAAGCAATTTACAAATCAAGCTAATATTTTTACCATGAAATACATTAAGAAACTCTTCGGAGGCATAGACCTCACATGGAAGAAACTGCTGATATTCTCGGTGACTGCCGGTATTATACCGGGTATACTTCTCAGTATACCCGCACTTAAGGATACATCGTTCACCGATAATGGTTCAAGCTACGAATGGTGGGTATTCTTTGCGATAATAATAATATCCAACTGCAAAAAGCCGCTTGAAGCGGCTTGCAAGACGTTCGTATTCTTCCTGATAACTCAACCGCTCATATACCTTGTACAAGTGCCGTTTTGCTGGCTTCACTGGGGAATATTCTCGTATTACCCGCCGTGGTTTTTTCAGACACTTCTGACGTTTCCGGGCGCATTTCTTGGCTGGTACGTAAAAAAAGGCAAGTGGTACAGCCTGCTGATACTTTTGCCTATGCTGTGGCTGCTTTCGGAAACTGCGATGGCGTATCTCCACGGTTTGCTCTATATGCCGCCGCGTCATCTGCTTACAACGATATTCTGCGCGGTACAGATTTTCGTACTCGTTATTGCTTTTTTCGAGGACAAGAAACTGTGCATTGCCGGCTGTATACTCGGTGCAGGACTGCTGACCTTCTGCTTCTTTATGAACATTTATCATCAACCCATGGGGAGTATAAATGTTTACGGTGAAGAAATAGACCCGGATATGCACTATACGGCTGAATCGTCAGACGAGAGCATTGTAAGGATAACCGAAGATGAATTAGTTCAGCCGAATGGTATGCAAGCTGAGTTTTATCATAAAGGCTCTGCCGAGGTTACTTTTACCGCCGACGATGGAACTGTTTTAGTATATAAGGCATGGCTCGGCGATGACTATGACATGGGACTGGAATTTGTGGAAAAAAGGGGTAAGTAAGCTCCGGCGGTTAACAATATAATTTGCGGGCGACATGACGTCGCCCGTACTGATATCCGGTGAAAGGGGAGGGAAGGCTTGAAGATAACGAAAATAACTCTCGGCTGCCGCAGAACGGCTTCCGTTTACGGCGAGGGCTATCAGGAATGCTGTGTGTATCTCTTCCGGTCGCCGGTGATATTCGACCTCGGAGGCACCGAAAAGATGTGCAGCGGCAGCTCGATAATACTTTACACCTCCGGCAAGAGACAGTATTTCCGCCCGCCCGACGGCAAAACGCTGAAGTATGATATGCTGCTGTTCCGACCCTCGTCCGCGGACAAGCAGTACGCCGCGGGAATGAATATCCCATTCGATATCCCGATAGAGGTAAAGGACGACTTCCTCATTTCTTCCCTCATCAAGAATATGAAGGTTTGCTTCGGCATGGGCGGCAGGCGCAATGCCGAATTCATGGAGCTCGCAATGCGTATGGTGCTCATCTGCGTGGGCGACCAGTACGATTCCGGCAACTCTGTGAATACAGAGACGGACGTTCCGAAGTATCCGCAGCTCAAAGCCCTGCGCGAGGAGATATACGACGACCCCATGCGAAGCTGGTCTATCGACGAGATATGCTCTGCCCTCGGCGTCAGCAGGACATACTTCCACAGGATATACCTCGCGGCGTTCGGAGTTACCTGCCGGCAGGACGTCATCGAGAGCCGGCTCGTCTGCGCGGAGGAGCTCCTCGCCGATACCGAGCTCTCTATCAGCGCGATAGCCGAGCAGTGCGGCTACGAGAGCGACTCCTACTTCATGAGGCAGTACAAGCAGCACCGCGGATACACTCCGACTGATTACCGCCGCAGAGCGCAGCTCCGTGCAGCGGCAGAGCTGAAAGCTCTTGAGAGCGCGGAGGATATAGGACAGATTTGAGAAAAAATATAAAAATATATCTTTACACGCCGGATTCTTTATGCTATAATCTATAATGTAGTTTTATGTACAGGAAAAGATATACAGACAAAACAAAAAGCTAAGGAGAAAACTGAATATGAACAAAGGAGAACGACGCAGAAACCGCAGAAAATACCGCGTCCGCTATGACCGTATCGTTATCATGGTGCTCGTCGCGGCAGTGCTGATAGTGCTTGTAAGCTCATGTGTGCTCGCACTGACAAAAAAAGGCACCAAGCCCGCTGTGAAGAATAAGACAAGGTCTTCCCAGACCTCAGACAGCACAGCTCCGACTGACGCAGAGGGTCAGACTCAGGAGCCGACAGGCGAAGCTCCCTCAGAAGCCGCTAAGCCCGCGGAGGAAGCTTTCGTGACGGAATCACACGAGCATGACGAGATATACAAGGGCAACCTCGTGCTTGTAAATGCTGATTACGAGTATAAATTCATCGACGGCGACATTGACCCGATAACTCTATTCGACAACAGAAACGAATTCTATGACAACGGCGACTTCGTTACCAAGCTCGACAGGGAAGTCCTCACACGCCTTAATGCTATGATGGAGGCGTATGCTACAGCTTCGTCAAAGAGCTCGACCGATATCTTCGTGATCGACGGCTACAGAACGTTCGACGAGCAGTATGAACGCCACAGCAGCGGCAAGTCAAGGACTTTTGAAGCAGGTCATTCCGATTACCACACCGGCAGAACATTCGATATGTTCCGTATGTCCGAGGGCGGCGATATCTCGTATTTCGCAGCCGAGGGCGACTGCGCATGGTTCGCTGAAAACGCTGCCAAGTTCGGATTCGTTATAAGATATCCCGACGGCAAGGACGATATCACAGGCGAAAAGGCAAGAGGCTATACATACCGCTATGTAGGAGCTCCCCACGCCGAGTATATGAACTCGAAGGGCATCTGCCTCGAGGAGTATATCGCCGAGGTAAAGAAGCATACTAAGGACGAGCCCCTCGAGATCACTACTGCCGGCGGAACAGCTCAGGTTTATTACGTTTCAGCCTCCGCGGAGGGAGCAACTGACGTTCCCGTGCCGAGCGGCAAGGCGTATACAGTTTCAGGCAATAATATCGACGGCTTCATCGTCACAGTGACCGGCTAAAAGCATTCCCTCGTCCAGTCGCTGTACTGGTACAGCAGTTTACACTCATTACTGGGGAAAACCTTTCTGAAGAAAGGTTCTTCCCCAGACCCCTTTCCAAAGACTTCCAACTTTGTTTTTTCTCACCAATACCCCCG
>DEDQ01000066.1:0-1980 GCA_002350065.1 Ruminococcus flavefaciens | reverse complement strand
CAAAAGGGTCCTCCTCAATAATAGGTGCAAATTGTTATATCGGCACAGCAAATGGGCGGGGGATAGATATCTATACGGAAGAACGGAGAATAACGTGAAAAAATTATCGCTCGCAGTGAGCGCTATCATGCTGGCGGCTTCGCTTGCAGCCTGCGGAAGTCCGGATAAGGGCTCGGGCACGGGACATATGTACAATGCCGTGCTGCTTGGTAACCCTCAGAGCCTCGACCCGCAGTTTGCAGACGACCCTGCCTCGAATACGGTAATAAAGAATCTTTACAGCGGACTCATGTCCGTTGACGAAAACGGCAATATATCCTGCTGCAACGCCGGAAGCTACGACGTTTCCGATGACGGAACGGTCTACACGTTTCACCTCAGGGACGACAACTACTGGTACTTCGACGAAAACGACGACGACGTAATAACCGAGGACGAATACTTCCCCGTTACGGCTGAGGACTACGTTTTCTCGATGAGACGCGTCCTCGACCCGAAAATGAAGTCTCCCTATGCGCAGGACTTCTCGTGCATCAAGGACGCTCAGCTCGTCCTGCGCGGACTCGTCGAACCGAGCGAGGCGGAAATATATGCAACCGACGATAAGACCCTCGTGGTAGTTCTCGAAAAGCCGGATACAGAGTTCCTCTACCTGATGTCAACTCCGGCGGCTTATCCCTGCAATGAGGAGTTTTTCAACAAGACCAAGGGCAGGTACGGGCTCGACGACCGCTCTGTCATGTCAAACGGAGCGTTTTTCGTGCGTCAGTGGTTCTACGACCCCTACGGCAGCAACAATATCCTCTACATGAAGCGGAATGACGCCGACTGGAGCAAGACCTACGACATCGCGCCCTCGTACCTCAGTTTCAGCATCGAAAAAAACGAGGAAGATATCCGCAAGCGCTTCAAGGACGACGAGACCGAATGCTTCACATCGCTGAGCAAGGCTCCATATAATCCGAAGAAGTACCTGATACAGCCGGCTTCGGCTATCACGCTCGGACTGATATTCAACCCCGCGAATAAGAACTTCGCAAACGAGAACCTGCGCAATGCCATTGCATATTCTATCGACAGGGACACCCTCGGCAAGGATATGAGCGACGACCTCGCGATTGCGGGAGGAGTTATACCTCCGGCAGTGAAGCTCGGCGGAAGAAGCTACCGCGAGCTTGCTTCTGACCGTGTATTCTACGGCTACGACAAGGAAAAGGCAGTCGAGTGCTATACTACGGCGAAAACCGAGCTCGGAATAGAAAATCTCGGCGAGATGAAGGTGCTCGTCCGCGGAGATACAGTCGATTCGTCGTATCTGCACAGGCTCACTCAGAGCTGGCAGGATATGTTCGGCGGCTACATCGGTATCGACGAGGTGAGCGAGGAGCAGTTCAACGAGCGCATCGCTGACGGCGATTACAGCATCGCCCTCTATCCGCTGAAGCCCGACCTCGGCTACGGCTGTTCGTGCATCGGCGCATTCGAGAATGAGCCCTGCCTGAAGCATATACTCGGTGACAGCGAGCTCACTCCGGAGCTGAGAGCCTGCGGCGACGTCAGCGCTCTTGTGGAGGCTTACAAGTCCGCAGAGCAGGCGATAATCGACACTCACGGCTTTATCCCGCTGTTTTATAAGAAATCCTACCTCATTGCCAAAAAGGACAACGAGAAGATAGTATACGACCCGTTTACGGGAGCAGTCGATTTCAGACTTGCACTTAATTATGACTAAAAAGAACGTCCGGAAGGGGATTCCCTTTCGGACGTTTTTGCATTTTATTTTGGAATCGTGTATTTGGAGGGCGAACAATGTGCGCCCCTACGGAGATTGTTTCACGGTCGCTGTTTTGGAATTCGCGGGCGCACGGAATGCGCCCCTACGAATTGGGAATGTCAAATATATGAGCGGGGCGATGTGGGCATCGCCCCCTACAGAGTGCTCCGGTAACCATACCCGTATATAACGTTGAGCGCAAGCAG
>DEDQ01000031.1:30674-31822 GCA_002350065.1 Ruminococcus flavefaciens | reverse complement strand
AGCCTCTTGCCTTCTTAAAGAGCCATAATCCGCCCATTCCTGCAAAAGCGTAAGAGGTGAGGAGGTTGAAGAAGTATTTTCCGTTATATCCGGCAATGCCGAGAGTTCTGTGGAAATTCGAGAAAAATTCGCTGAATGTACCTTCTGTAAAGCCGTATGTGCTCATCATTTCACGGTCGATTATCTCGTCGACCTCGCTTGAAGTCATTCCGCCGGCTTCTCCGAGAGCATACAGCTCATTCCGGGTCTCGCTCATATACTTGGCAAAATAGTCTGCCAGCTCCCACGACCATACCACTCGTTCTGCTAAATAGACCGCGATGACCACGACCGCAAGGCATATCACAACGCCCCATATCTGAGGGATAATGCTGTCCTTGGTCATGAACGTGTATCCGGCGACAACGCCTGCCGCGAGGATAGCTCCGCATATAGCGGCTACAAAGCCTATCCTGCCGATAATTATCCAAAGCAGCACGCCCGGGATAGCGCCGACCATGGCTCCGAGCAGACCCTTTACAGCCTCGAGCACAACAGAATTGCTTCCTGCTGAGTAAGAGCTGTACGATGAATAGCTCTCTGTAGCTCTGACAGGTTCAGGCACGGGAATGTCGTCCCATGCGGTGTCGTAGGTGGATACGGACTTTGCGGCTGGAGTGCTCGACTGAGTACGTACCGGTGAGTTGATGTCGTTCATGAGATCTTCCATGATCAATTCCTCCTTTGCGTGAGCTGCCGATATATGTCTACCGGCTATGCTGCATATATTTTTCATATATTATAGCATATCAAAATAGAAATGTAAAGAGTTTTTGAATAATTTCTGTATATAATTTTAATAACCCTGATATTCTGCCTATCAGAAGTAAAAGAAAAAGCCGGTATGAAACGTATACATACCAGCTTTGCAATATTATTTAATCTTTCTCTTCTTCCGCGTCCTCAGCGGTCTCCTCGGCGGGGAGTATCTCTATGATGACCTTCTCGACGTTCTGCTCGCTGACCTCTGCCGCTGTGAGCCGGAATATGCCCTTTTCAGCAGTTTCGCCCGCCTCGGGGATATGCTCGAGCATCTCAGTTATCCACCCGCCGACAGTGGTATATTCGCTCTCTATCATGTCCTCGTCGAAATCGAGTATTTCAAGCAG
>DEDQ01000031.1:28267-30585 GCA_002350065.1 Ruminococcus flavefaciens | reverse complement strand
TCCTCGATGATGTCCTCGAGCGTGATTATGCCCTTGGTGCCGCCGTACTGATCGGTAACGACCGCGAGGTGTACCTTCGACCTCTGCATGAAGCGCATAGCCTCGCTTATGAGCTGAGTATCCGCGATGTGCGGGACCTCCTGCATTATCCCGCGGATATCGTATTTGCCCTCTACGAGCATCTTGAAGAACGCCTTATTGGTTATCATGCCGACGATATTATCAAGGCTTTTTTCGTAAACAGGCAGACGCGAGTACATCTCGCGGCTGAAAAGCTCCTTTATCTCGTCGATAGTGGAATTTATCTCGGCGCCGATAACCTTCACGCGGGGGATAAGTATCTCATCGACCGTTATCTCGTCGAATTCGAGAGCGCTCTTTACGAGCTCGCTTTCCTGCTCCTCGATAACGCCTTCCTCTTCTATCTCATCTATCATGTATTTGAGCTCGTCCTCGGTAACCGTAGGAGCCTCGCTGCCCTTCGAGAACACGGACGAAAGCAGGTTCAGCGCCCACACGAACGGTTTCAGCACGACAACGAGCGCTGAAATCGGCGCCGCAAATGCAAGAGCTATCTTTTCCGCATTCTTTTTCGCGTATGATTTCGGCAGCACCTCGCAGAATACAAGCACGAGTACCGTTATCACTGCCGTAGAGATGCCTGCTCCCTTGCTGCCGAAGATGCTGACGAAAAGGAGCGTGCTCACGGACGAAGCCGCGATATTGACGATATTGTTGCCGATAAGGACTGCTGTAAGGACTTCATCGAAGCGGTTTGCGAGCTTCAGCGCCTTTGCGGCTTTTTTATCTCCCTGAGCCTCGTAGTTTTTGAGTCTGAGCTTGTTAACGCTCGAATAGGCGGTCTCAGTCCCCGAAAACAGAGCCGAAAATACCATCATCGAAAGCACAAGGACGATTTTCCATATATCAGTTTTTTCCATATTCATCCTTCCTGTCATGTAAGACAAGCTTATTCTACCATATTTCTATGGAAACGTCAAGGGAAAAACACACAGCCAAAAAATAAGCCGGAACTCAGCGTTCCGGCTGTTTTTGTTTAAGTGTACGTCTTACTATCCGTTTAAGACGGACGCAGGTATCATGCGGGAAATCGGTCACAAACAGCAGCGCCTGCTCGTGAGCCTCCTCTCGCGGGAGCTTCAGGAACTTGTGGAAGAACAGGTATACCTCGTCGAAGCCGGAGAAAAGCTCTCCCACGACTTCATTCCCCTCGGGAGTGAGGATAACGCTTGTACCGTAGTCCTCATAAACGAGCCCCGAATCGGCAAGGCACCTCAGCATTTTGCTGACGCTCGGACGCGATACTCCGAGATGCCGCGCGATGCTGACGCTTTTGACCTCCCTGTTGTTTGCGGAAAGCTCTCTTATCGCCACAAGATATCTTATCTGTCCGGCACAGAGTTTCATAGAAACGCTCCTTTATTTATCAGTATCAATGAGATTCCAGTAGCCTTTGAGGTAGATAGCGCCTGAAATTATCGTAAGAACGGTGGATATCCAGATGAGTATCGGTATCACCCAAAGATTAACTATATCACAGAATACAGCAGGGAAGCCGAATCCGAAGTCGCTGCAGGCGCTCAGCCATACAAGAGCAGTTATGATAGCGACCATTGTAAAGGCTGTTTTAAGCTTGCCCCACATTCCGGCAGCCACTACTATTCCGCTGTTTGCAGCAAGAAGTCTCAGTCCCGAGACCATGAATTCGCGTGCGCTTATGATGATGAGCGGGAGAGCTCCGACCTTTATATCCGGTATCTCAACGAATACGGCAAGTGCTGCGAGCACGAGCACCTTATCCGCGAGCGGGTCGAGGAATTTTCCGAAATTCGTCACAAGATTACGGCTTCTTGCTATCTTTCCGTCGAGAGCGTCAGTAATCGAAGCTGCGCTGAATATAACGAGAGCCGCGAGATAGTGGAACGGAAATTTCAGATACATACAGATAAGGAAAAACGGTATCAGAAACACTCTTAAAAGCGTAAGCTTATTTGGCAGATTCATTCAGATGTCACCTCTCCTATAAGGTCGTAATCGAGAGTATCGGTCACGCGTATCTTAACATATTCGCCGACTGCAAGCGGCTTTTCAGATGTGAAGAACACCTTGCCGTCGATGTCGGGAGCGTCATTCGCAGTTCTTCCGAACCAGCATTCACCAAAGCGGTCAAAGCCCTCAACGACAGCCGTGAACTCCTTATCGAGCTGCTTCTCGTTGTTTTCGCAGCTTATGAGCATTTGCTGCTCCATGATTATATCAGCGCGGTGAGCGGCTGTTTCGGGGTCTATCTGGTCGGG
>DEDQ01000031.1:28062-28193 GCA_002350065.1 Ruminococcus flavefaciens | reverse complement strand
TCGCTGAACTGCTCCTCGGTCTCGCCGGGGAAGCCTGTTATAAGCGTTGTACGCAGGATAACTCCCGGTATCTTCTCGCGGATATGCCTGAACAGCGCCTCCAGCTCTTCAACGCTGCCCCAGCGGTTCAT
>DEDQ01000031.1:21408-28006 GCA_002350065.1 Ruminococcus flavefaciens | reverse complement strand
GGCTCGCTTGCGATAGTGTCGAGCAGCTCGTCGGTTATGCGCTCGGGATAGCAGTAAAGCGTGCGTATCCACTTCAGCTTTTCTATCTTGCAGAGCTCACGCAGCAGCTCCGGCAGCTTCGACTCGCCGTATATATCCTCGCCGTAGCGGGAGGTATCCTGCGCGATGACGATGAGCTCGGTAACGCCGTTGTCTGCGAGCCAGTTTGCCTCTTTTAGGACGTCCTCCATGGGGACGCTGCGGAATTTTCCGCGTATCTGAGGTATCGCGCAGTATGTGCAGCAGTTAGAGCAGCCCTCCGCCACTTTAAGGTATGAGAAAAACGGCAGAGTTGATATTATCCTGTCGCCTGAGAGCTCAGCGTCGAGCTTGGGCGAGAACCTGAGAACTCGCTCGTCCTTCATGACTTCATTGAGCACATCAACGATATCCTTTGTATCTCCGATGCCGATAACAGCATCAGCCTCGGGAAACTGCTCTGCAATTTCGTCCTTGTATCTCTCAACAAGGCAGCCTGTTACGACTATCTTTTTGAGCGTGCCGTCCTCCTTGAGCTTTGCGAGCTCGAGGATAGTCTCGATAGCCTCCTCCTTAGCCGACTGTATAAAGCCGCAGGTATTGACTACCGCAACATCGGCAAGTCCGGGCTCGGTAACGAGCTCGAATCCGCTTTTGCGCAGCTTGTATAACATTCTCTCGGAGTCTACGAGATTTTTCGAGCAGCCGAGCGATACCATTCCAACCTTTATAGGCATTGTCATTCCTCCGAATTATCAGCGTTCTCGAAGTAATCTCTCACGGCATGGTTTATCTCATCAAAGCCGTATCCGTAACGGACGAGAGCGCTTTTAACTTTTTCAATAGATTTCCTGTCGCTGCTGTCGGCAAGAAGCCGGTAATGCTTCGTTCTCAGCAGCTCGGCAAGGTTTTCGCCGAATTTATCCCTGTACTGTTCAAGAGCCTCATCAGCGACGTTTTCGCTGAGACCTTTCATGAGCAGCTCCCTTTTCGCCCGTCTGTAGCCGTATTTGCGGCTCTCGACGAGCTTGCGCGCTATCTTTTCCGCATAGCGCCTGTCGTCTATCAAGCCTGCCCGCGCGAGCTTTTTCACGACCTCGAGACAGAGCTTTTCGTTCTTATATGTTCCGACAAGCTTCTGATAGATGTCCTCCGCCGAATAGTCACGATAGTCGAGGCAGTACAGTGCATACTGATATGCCCGCCGGAAATTTGACGCATAGATCATCTTTTTCAGCTCATCGCGTTCGAGCTGCATACCGCTTTTAAGACCGTAGTCCGCGATTATGTCGATATGCAGGTAGAGCTTGCGCTCGCAGTCGAGCTCGACCTCGTAGGTCGTGCCCTTGTATTTTTTCAGCGAGGTTATCTCCATTATTCTTCAGCGGGAGTGAACTCCTCGAAGTCCTCGTCGATGTTTGCGAGGATATCGCTGTTGTCAGCGGGAGCGCCCTCTCCGCCGGAAGCAGCCTCAGCCGCCGCGTCAGCAGCCTTGCCCTTCTTTTCGGCTTTCTTGGACGAAGCATTTTCCATGAGCTCGTCCTTGCGGGCGAGTATCTGCTCTTCTATCTCCTTCATGAGCTCGGGGTCGCCGGCAAGGACTTCCTTGACGTTGTCGCGTCCCTGACCGAGCTTCTGGTCGTTGTAGCTGAACCACGAGCCGCCCTTCTTGATGATGTCGAGGTCGGTCGCGATGTCGAGGACTTCGCCGGTGCGCGAGATACCTGTGCCGTACATCATGTCGAACTCAGCCTCCTTGAATGGCGGAGCGACTTTGTTCTTGACTACCTTGCATCTTGTACGGGCGCCGATTATCTGACTGCCCTCCTTGATGACCTCGCCCTTGCGGACTTCTATACGTACTGACGAGTAGAATTTGAGAGCGCGGCCGCCGGGAGTAGTCTCGGGGTTGCCGTACATAACGCCTATCTTCTCGCGTATCTGGTTTATGAAGATAGCAACACAGTTCGATTTCGATATAGCCGCAGTGAGCTTTCTCATCGCCTGCGACATAAGTCTTGCGAGCTGACCTACGTGGAGGTCTCCCATTTCGCCGTCAATTTCGGCGCGTGTAGTCATAGCCGCGATAGAGTCGAGGACGATAACGTCGATAGCTCCCGAGCGGATAAGAGCTTCTGCTATTTCGAGAGCCTGCTCGCCGCTGTCGGGCTGAGATACGAGGAGGTCGTCTATCTTGACGCCGAGAGCCTGAGCATATACGGGGTCGAGTGCGTGCTCGACGTCGATGAATGCAGCCTCGCCGCCGGCTTTCTGAGCCTGAGCGATAACAGAGAGCGCAACAGTAGTCTTACCTGAGCTTTCAGGTCCGTATATCTCGACAATTCTTCCCTTCGGCACACCACCGATACCGAGTGCCATATCAAGGGTCATAGAGCCGGTCGGAACAGCGTCAACGTTGAGTGTCTTCGTCTGTCCGAGACGCATGACAGCGCCTGCGCCGTACTTCTTTTCTATCTGCTTGATAGCGCCGTCGAGGGCTGATTTTTTGTCTTCCTTTGTTGTTACCTTAACTACTGCGGCTTTTTTTGCAAGTTCCTTCTTAGCCATTGTTTTCCTCCTGTTTCTGAGCGCATACCGTGCGGACTATTCCTCCGAGGTCGCGCGAAAAATTTATATTTACAAAGCCGTTTCCGGCGAGGATATTTCCTATTTCATCATGCTGCCCCATGCCGAATTCATAGCAGAGCCAGCCGCCGCTCCTGAGAGCTTTTTTCCACAGCGGAGTTAAAGCGCGGTAGAAATCGAGTCCGTCATTTCCTCCGGCGAGAGCCATTTCCGGCTCGCGGCGGACTTCTGTTTGCAGGTTGTTCATTTCCTCCGCAGTAAGATACGGCGGGTTGCTGACAATGATGTCAAAGCTTCCGAGGCTTTCAGCGAGCTCCCGCGAGAGCACGTCTCCCGCGACAATGTTTATATCAGCATCGTTGAGCTCTGCATTCTGCCTGAGATATCCGAGCGCCTTCTGCGACAGCTCCACAGCCGCAACATCTGCGGAGGGGAGCTCCTTTTTAAGCGTTACCGCTATGCAGCCGCTGCCGGAGCAGAGGTCGATGATACGCGGTGCTGCGAGCTTGTTCTCACGGCAGAGCCTTATGACATCGTCTATGAGCGTTTCCGTATCGGGACGGGGGATAAGCACTCCCTCCCCGACCTTGAACGGGTATCCCCAGAACTCCCACTCACCGAGTATGTACTGGAGCGGTTCGCCGCTTATGCGGCGTGCGACCATGCTGCGGATACGCTTTTCGGTGTCCGCATGGACAGCTTCAAGCGGGCGGAAGAGCGGGTTCTTGTCGCCGAGGCAGTCCTGAAAAATGCACAGGGTATCGAATTCGGCATCAACTATGCCGGAAACCGACATTTCAGTTGAGCACTCCCTGTAAAGCTCGCCGACGCTTACCATTTGTCCTCAGTCCTGTCTTCTGGGATGCACGGAGTCATTGCGGCGATAGCTATCTCTATCATGCTGTCATCGGGCTCGCGTGTAGTTATGCGCTGCATGGCAAGTCCGGGAGCTGAAAGTATCTTTGTGAAGAAGTTGTCGTGATTTCCGGCGAGCCTTATGAACTCGTAGGACACGCCGACAACGAACGGAAGAGCCGCAAGGCTTATCAGCGAGCGCTCCCACCAGACAAGTCCCTTCGGTACGAAGCACATCACGAATATGCCCACAAGGAGCACGATGAAGATGAAGCTCGTGCCGCAGCGCTTGTGAAAGCGCGTCTGCCTGCGGACGTTCTCGACAGTGAGCGGGAGCTCCGCCTCGTGGCAGGCGATAGTCTTATGCTCGGCGCCGTGATACATATACTGGCGCTTTATGTCCTTCATAAGGCTTATTATAGCCATATAGCCTACGAATATCGCTATCTTGACGATTCCCTCAAGGACCGAGCGAAGAATGCCATAGTCCTCGATATGCGGGATAAATCCGATTATAAGCTTCGGCAGGAACACGAACAGCGCGACCGCAAGGACTACTCCCATTATCGAGACTACCGTCATCATGAGGTCAAATATGCCGCCGGAGCTCTTCTCGTCCTTTTTGCCCTCGTTCTTGCCGTTTTTAGCTTCCTCCTCGTCCTCGGTCATTTGCTTTTCAGCCGATCTCATGGTGTACTTGTAGCCCTTTATGAGCGAGGTCACGAAGTTGAAGCAGCCTCTGACAAGCGGTACCTTCCTGTACCACGGAGCATTTTTGCCGTTATTCTCGTCCCATGTTTCAAGGTCGATAGTGCCGTCGGGGAGTCTGCAAGCCATAGCGCCCTTATTCGGACCAAGCATCATTATTCCCTCGATAAGCGCCTGACCGCCTATTTTGGACTTGAATTTTTCCCCTGATTGATTTTTTCCCATATATCATTCTCGATTCTCAGTTATTTGTCTTTGCCGGAAGCGTTATCTCAACGGTAGTACCCTTGCCCTCTCCGGGACTTGAGATGTCCATTGTACCGCCGTGCATAGCTATTATCTCATCTGCCACCGCAAGCCCGATGCCCGAGCCGCGGCGTGTATGGTTCGCCTTGTAGAACTTGGTCTTTACCTTGGCAAGGTCTGAGCTCTTGATGCCGCAGCCGGTATCCGTTACCGATACAACGACGTTATTGTCCTTCTCGCAGGCTTTTATCGTGACCGTATCGCCGGGAGAAGAATACTTCACGGCGTTGTCGATAATGTTGATGAATACCTGACGTATGCGGTTCTTGTCGCCGTAAACGAACGGGAGCATTTCCGGCTCATCGTAGATTATCTCTATCTGCTCGCGGCGGGCTTTATCACTGTAGATGAGCACCGCGTCGCCGAGCTCGGCAAGGATATCCATATTTGCATTCTGGAGCGTGAAGTGACCGTTCTGCATACGCGAGAAATCGAGGAGCTCCTCGACCATTTGCGAAAGACGCTCAGTCTCGTTGACGATGACTCCGACGCCCTTTTTCATGGTATCAGGGTTCTCTCCTCCGTCGACCATAAGCGTTTCCGCCCAGCCCTTGATAGCCGTGAGCGGAGTTCTAAGCTCGTGCGATACCGAGGATATGAACTCGTTTTTCATCGCCTCCGCGGACGAAAGCTCGTCCGCCATGTGGTTAATGGCAGTGCAGAGCTCGCCTATCTCGTCATCGCTGTTGTTGGCGATGCGGACGGAGAAGTCTCCCATGGCGAATTTTCGCGTGATGCCGCTTATCTGCCGTATCGGACGGACGATAGACCCCGCAAAGTAGAGTCCCGTCACGACGATTATGAGTATGATAGAGGCGCATACCACCGTTACGAGCAGTATGTAGCCCTTGATAGTGTTGTCTATCTCCGTGAGCGACGTTACCATTCGCACGGAGCTGTATTCGCTGTTGAAGGAGGATATCGGCATCGACACCGCGAGGACTTTTTCGCCTCCGTTGAGCCTTCCTATCCAGCTTCCCTCGCCGGTCTCCATGGCTTTTTCGTAATCGGGCATGAGCATATCGTCCTCGGGCGAGAATCCCGAAGAGGTGAGAACTACACGTCCCTTTGCGTTGATAGCCATGAGCTCTATCTTGTCCTTTTCGTTGAAGGTCTCGAGCGTATTTCTTATCTCCGCGGAGAAATTGGCAGAGCTGTCCTGCGAGTGAATGCTGAGAACGCTTGTAACGGCGTTCAGCTTCGAGACGAGGTACTGCTTCGCGGAGTTGTAGTAATAGCTCTGAATGGCGTAGATGACGACCATTTCGATAACGAGCAGGGCAAGGATTATAACGCCGAGGTTATTGAATATCCAGCGCTTGGTGATACTTTTTTTAGCCATTACTGCATATCATTCCACTTGTATCCGTAGCCCCATATCGTGATGATATACTTGGGATTCGAGGGCTCTTCCTCTATTTTCATGCGGATACGTCTGATATTTACGTCGACTATCTTATCGTCGCCGTAGTAGCTCTCGCCCCATATATGATTGAGGATGCTTGCGCGGTCGAGAGCGGTATTCTTGTTGTTCATGAAGTATTCGAGTATCTGATACTCTACCTGTGTGAGCTCGATAGGCGTGCCGTCCTTGGTGACGGTGCGGCTCTTTAAATTGAGCACGAACGGACCTGATTCAATGACGGACTGCTTCTCGTTCTTGATGAAGCTCATACATACGCGGCGGTATATCGCGTCAACGCGGGCTGTGAGCTCTGAGGGCGAGAACGGCTTGGTGATATAGTCGTCGGCGCCTATCATAAGACCGCTTACCTTGTCCATTTCCTGAGTTCTTGCAGTGAGCATGATAATGCCGATAGTCGAGCTCTTCTCGCGTATCTTCTTGCATACGGTAAAGCCGTCGATACCGGGCATCATTATATCGAGAAGGACGATATCGAAGTTGCCGTGTTCAGCCTCAAAGGTCTTGAGAGCCGCCTCGCCGCAGTTGACGTCTACAACGTCGTAGCCTGCGCGCTTGAGGTTGATAACGACGAATTCGCGGATAGTATCCTCGTCCTCGCAAATAAGTATACGTTTCAATCCAATTCACTCCTTTCACCAGAGGCTTTGCCTCTGGACTCCAGTTAAGGCTCTGCCTTAACGATCCGCAGGGCTCTGCCCT
>DEDQ01000031.1:19874-21372 GCA_002350065.1 Ruminococcus flavefaciens | reverse complement strand
AGGGCTCTGCCCTTGACCCGGCAAGGGACATAGTCCCTTGCAACCCAACTCACGGGCTTACTTTGTACAAAAGACATACTCTGCTTGCGCTCGATGTTACATACTGGTATGGTTACAGGAACATTCCGTAGGGGCTGATGCCCACATCAGCCCGCGTAAACACACCATGTGATACCAGTTATATATCGTCTCTGCTCATTCCACAAAGCTGAATCCTATCGCCGCATCGCCGGAGGTTATCGAAAGACCGTCCTTCCGCTCGCCGGATTGCGGTATATATGCAAGATACGAGGATTCGCCCTTGGTTTTCAGCAGCATATATCCTGTGGATATCCTGTCCTCGCGTGAGACGGTATCCTCAGCGCAGCAGATACGCAGGAGCTCCCTTCCGGGCTTGCCGTCCGCGTACGAGCAGAACACCATTTCATCGTTGATAGCATCGCGCTTGACCGTCACTTTTCCCTGCCATTTTTCGGGGAAAACGAACGCATATCCGTCGCCTATGCTGAAATACGAGGTGTACTTGTGCTCGAGGTCATTTTTTTCGCTGATGCGTTTCCAGTCGGTGAGCTTTATCTGTTCGCCCTCGGAAACGTCCTCGTAGCCGGGAGATATCACCTGTACGGGTATTTCGAGCTCGCCGTCGCCGTCGATATCGTACGAGGGACAGCCTGACGGACGAAGCGTCGCAAAGGATTCCTCCGGAGAGGAGAATATTTTTTTTAGCCTGTCGTCCTCCATGCAGACGATGTCGGTCTGTATCGAGCCTGTACCCGATACTGCGTCGATATACAGTCCCTTTTGACCGTTCGGGAGCCTGCCATAGCTGAGGCTGTCGAACTCCGTGAAGGCTCCGCTGAGCTCGCACGGGCTCTGGTGATACTTGCCTGCCTCGTCGAGCTGGTAGACCTCCGCGCCGGCGGGCGCTCCGTTGGACGAGCCTTTCAGCAGAAGGAACTCGTTCTTATCATCGCCGTCAAGGTCAGTGACGTCTATAAAGGAATACGATTCCGAGAAATCCGGCTTGATATCGCCGGCTTCCTGGTCGTAGTTGTAAACAGTTACATTCTTCTCCGAGCGGTTGATAAGGCTGCTTCCGATGATGAGATTGACTCTCTCGTTGTCGCCGAGCTTGGATATCATCACCTTTTCCACCTCCGCGCCCGCGGCAGCGGTGTCGCATACTGAATGCCAGTGACCGTCGTCCTGGTCGAGAATATTTATGCGGAGGGTTATCTCGTCAACTCCGAGACCGTTTCTCTCGTAGAAGACCACAGCCTCGTCAACTCCGTCGCCGTCGATATCCTCGACTATGAACGCGGAGAGATACTTTCCCGATTTCGGGTATTTCAGACTTATGTTCTGACCCGTAGCCTCGGTAAGTGCGCCGTATATCTGCTCCTGCTGGGCGCTCAGCTTAGGCGGAGCCATAAGGTTGTCGATACTCGAGCCGAACGTGCAGCCGGTCAGAAGTACCGGAGCGGCAGACAGTGCCGCC
>DEDQ01000031.1:17195-19733 GCA_002350065.1 Ruminococcus flavefaciens | reverse complement strand
CGGTGAGCAGCCCAGCCAGCCATTCTTGCAACTGCGAACAGAGGCGTGAAGAGCTCGTCGGGGATACCGAGCATACGGTAAACGAGTCCGGAGTACATATCGACGTTGGCGCACATCGTCTTTGAAGAGCCCTTGACTTCAAGGAAGAGCTCGGGAGTAAGACGCTCGATAGTTTCGAGAAGCTTGAACTCTGCCTCTATCTCCTTGCCCTTTGCGAGCTCGAATGCCTTCTTTTTGAGGATAACAGCTCTCGGGTCGGAGATAGTATAAACAGCGTGGCCCATACCGTAAACAAGTCCGGAGCCGTCGTTTGTCTCCTTGCGGAGCGTGCGGCGAATGTAATCTGCGACCTCGCCCTCGTTTTCCCAGTGCTTGATATTGGCTTTGAAGTTGTCGAGCATATTTATGACCTTGATATTGGCACCGCCGTGACGGGGTCCCTTGAGCGAGCAGATAGCCGATGAATAAGCCGAATAGGGGTCTGTTCCCGATGAAGTGAGGACACGGCAGGTAAATGTGGAGTTGTTTCCGCCGCCGTGTTCAGCCTGGAGCATGAGGAGACGGTCGAGCATCTGCGCCTCGTCCTTGGTGTACTGTCTGTCGGGACGGAGCATTGAAAGTATGCACTGAGCTGTATTTTCCTCATAGTTTATGGGGTGCATTATCATGCTTGAATTGTCAAACACACGGCGCTTTACCTGATATGCATTGACCATGATAACAGGGAGCTTCGAGATAAGGCTGACAGCAGTGCGCATCTCGCTTTCGATGCCCTTGTTCTCGCACTCGTCGTCGTAGGAATACAGAGCCAGCACCGAACGTGCGAGCTTGTTCATGATATTCTTCGACGGAGCCTTGAGTATCATATCCTCAACGAAACCTGTAGGCAGGTCACGCTTGAGAGAAAGATATGTATTGAAATTCTGGAGCTCCTTCGGATTCGGAAGATGACCGAACAGAAGCAGGAATGTTGTTTCCTCGTAGCCGTAGCGGTCTTCCGCTTCAACATTGTTCACGAGGTCATTGATATTGTATCCGCGGTAGATGAGCTGACCGGGGATAGGCTCACGCTCGCCTTCATTCATGAGGTAGCCGTGAACGTTGCATATAT
Source organism: Ruminococcus flavefaciens (assembly GCA_002350065.1). Lineage (GTDB taxonomy): Bacteria > Bacillota > Clostridia > Oscillospirales > Ruminococcaceae > Ruminococcus > Ruminococcus flavefaciens_N. The sequence continues at coordinate 18,622 of DEDQ01000031.1, read as the reverse complement.
TGGTGATGCCTGCCACAACGCCTGTTCCGTCGCTGTTGCGGAGACCGCGCTTGACATGATATTTTTCATAGAGATTGGGCTCTATAATGGAATTATCTTTAAGGTCCTTGCATAAACCTGTAATATTAGCGCCTGAAATGAATGACGGCATACTATCACTCTCCTAAATATATTCACAATTAATTATACACCAAATCAGCCACTATGTCAAATATAATTTATGTCTTAGGGCATCGAAGTGTGCCGCATTTCCGGCAGAATCCGGCGTAAGGAGTCAAAAGAATGAAAAAGCATCTGTTTTCAGCATTGTTCATGGGGATATCCATCGCAGTCATACCGGCTGTTCCGGTCTGTTTTTCGGGGAAAGCAGCTCCCGTCGAGGCGAAAGCCGCTCCGGAGGTGAAGCTCTCGGAGGTCAGCCTGCCCGAAGACTCATACTCGACCGAGCCATACCGCGTGCTCGACGTTTCCACCGGCAAGATAACCGAGGTATCAGTCAGAGACTACGTCATCGGCGCAGTATGCGCGGAAATGCCGGCTTCGTTCGAGCCAGAGGCGCTCAAGGCGCAGGCACTCGCAGCTCATACATATGCCGAGCGCCAGCGTATCCGCGAACGCTCGGAGCCGTCAGAGGGGCTCGGGGGAGCGGATTTCTCGAACGATACCTCGAAGTATCAGGGGTATTTCGACGATGAAAAGATACATCACTACTTCGGAGACAATTACGATGAATACTACGCGAAGATAAGCTCCGCCGCGGACGAAGTCCTGCCGTATATCATCACCTACGGCAACGAGCCGATAATCGCGGCGTTCTGCTCGATGTCCTCGGGAACTACCGAAAGCGCCGAAAATGCGTGGGGCTCGCCTGTTGATTACCTCGTCCCCGTTGACAGCAGCTGCGACAAGACCGCTCCCAAGTATGAGGAAACGGTCACATTCGACAAGGACTTCCTCCGCGGCAGACTTGAAAAGTCATTCGAGGGCATAGAGCTCGGCGATGACATGAGCAAATGGCTGACTATAGCGGAAATATCCGATTCGGGAACAGTCCTCACAGTCCGCGCCGGAGATATGACGGTCAAGGGCAGCGATATCCGCGAGGCGCTGGGACTGCGCTCCGCCGACTTCGACATCACCTGCGACGGCGATGAGATGATAATAACCACGCGCGGATACGGTCACGGCGTCGGCATGAGCCAGTACGGAGCCAACGCAATGGCGGCGGCAGGGAGCTCGTGGCGCGAGATAATCGAGCACTATTACCCCAACTGCACTATAGAGGAAATGAAATAATACTCAGATGCATTGCATTTTCCGGAATTAAATGCTATAATATCAAGGATAAAGAAAAAGGAGGCGGACATCATCAAAACTGTTGAGATTTTTTCCGACGGCGCGTGCAGCGGTAATCCCGGTCCCGGCGG
>DEDQ01000031.1:10881-17172 GCA_002350065.1 Ruminococcus flavefaciens | reverse complement strand
TCTTTGTGCGGTGTTGCCTAAAGAAAAAGGAGGCGGACATCATCAAAACTGTTGAGATTTTTTCCGACGGCGCGTGCAGCGGTAATCCCGGTCCCGGCGGATACGGAGTTGTACTGCGTTTCGGCACGGCTGAAAAGGAGCTCTCCGGCGGTGAGGCTCAGACCACAAACAACCGCATGGAGCTGCTCGGAGTTATAACCGGTCTTTCCGCACTGAAGGAGCCCTGCAAGGTGATACTAACGACTGACAGCAAATACGTCGTTGACAGCGTAACAAAGGGCTGGGTATACGGCTGGAAGAAAAAGGGCTGGATAAAATCAGACAAGAAGCCGGCTCTTAACGTTGACCTGTGGGAGAGACTTCTCCCGCTGCTTGAAAAGCACGATGTAACGTTCGTATGGGTAAAGGGTCACGCCGGACACCCCGAAAACGAGCGCTGCGACCGTCTTGCAGTCGCACAGCGCGACCTGTACAGCAAATAAGCCTAAAGAAAAAAGCTGCCATTGGCAGCTTTTTTAATCTTCTTCCTGTTCGTCATCAGGTTCGCGGACGATGCCGCTTATCTCCTCGGCATCGGGCTCGCGGACAAACGGTACCGAACTCTCGGTGCAGGCTCCGAATTCCTCGAAATTCTTCCTTGCCTCGCGCAGACATACCTTGTTTGCGCCTCCTTCAAATTCGGGGTCGCTGTTCTGGACTGCGTCGTCCTCCCAGAAGCACACGGGACATATCTCGAATCCGCCCGCAGGCTCGGTGAGAGTATAATATCCGCAGCAAGCGCACTTGCGCTTGGAGGTCTTATTCTCGCAGAGCTTTTCGGCTGTCTGATCCCATTTCTCAGGAGAGCAGCCGCTGAATGCTTCTATTACGGCACCGAAGCCCTCGCCGTTTTCCTCGCGGTCGCGGCGGTCGAGCTCTTCAAGGTAGCGCTTGGCGTATATCCTGCCCTCGCTCACGGAGCAGTCATCACCCTCGAAGAGAGTGTCAGCGATATCCATGAAGTCAGCATAGTAGGAGGGGTCGGCAGATTTGCCGTCCGTCCAGAGATAGGGGTCGACGCTGCTGAGGTAATCGGAAAGAGCCTCAGGACGTTCGTCCGCCTTGCTGAATTCCTCGCTGAGGTATTGATATATAGTCAAAAGTATCTGATATTTAGTCATATCCGCTCCTACTTTTTATCAAGGAACTCGGCGTATCTGTCGCATATCTCCTGCGTTTCGCCGAATGCTATCTGCTGACCCTTATCGAGCCACAGTACCTTTGTAGCCATACGTCTTATCTGGTCGAGCGAATGCGATACCAGAAGCGTGGTAGCTCCGCCCTTTATTATCTCGAGCATTTTCTGTTCGCTCTTCTGTCTGAAGGCTCCGTCGCCGACTGAGAGCACCTCATCGAGTATGAGTATCTCAGGCTTTACAAGGCAGGCGATAGAGAATGCAAGTCTCGATTTCATACCTGATGAAAGGTGCGAGAACTTTCTGTCCTCGAATTCCTGCAATTCCGCAAAGTCGATGATGCTCTTGTAGGTGTTGTTCATGAATTCGCGGGTATATCCGAGCATTGCTCCGCGGAGGAAGGTGTTCTCCTTGACGGTGAGGTCGGGGTCGAAGCCCGTACCGAGCTCAAGCAGGGAAGCTATGCTTCCGCGCACTGCCATAGTGCCCTCTGTCGGGCGCATGATGCCGGATATGACCTTGCAGAGCGTGGATTTGCCGGCTCCGTTTGTTCCGACTATTCCGAGGAGGTCGCCCTCTTCGATAGAGAATGAAACATTCTTTACTGCAACGAATTTCTTTTCGGTCGACTGACCTTTTATCTTCTGGATTATAACGTCCTTGAGACCGCGGTTGGAGAAATCTCCCACGATATAGGAAACGGAAACGTTATTAAGCTCTATCTTCTTCATTCCGTCCTCCTTATTACATATAGTACATGAACTTGTAGTTGTATTTCTTGTATATCAGTGCGCCTATCGCGAGCACTGCCACCGCATAGAAGAGGCAGAGCGCATGAGTCGCAACTCCCGGTATATAGCCGTCGATGATGAGATGTCGGATATACGTGATATACACATACAGAGGATTGAGATAGAACAGTCTTTTTACATTTTCGGAATAGCCGTCAGTAGTATAGAATATAGCCGAGAGGTACATCAGCATGAGGGTGAAGATATCATACAGGTACTGTACGTCCTTAAAGATAACGAACAGCGCCGAGAGAATGAATCCGCAGCCTATGTTGAATACGATAAGGCACACTATCGGGTAGATTATCATCAGGAAACGGAAATGGAACGCTATCCCGTCTACCGCGACAAACAGGAAGAATATCACCAGAGTCAGCCCGAAATTTATTACCGAGGCGACGTTCTTCGACAGCAGGAACATATACTTCGGCAGATTTATCTTAGTGATGATACCCGCATTCTGCATAAGAGCGTTCATGCCGCCGTAGGTCGAATCCTTGAAGAAGGAGTAGGTAAGGTTTCCGGCAAAAAGGTATATCACGTAGTGCGGAGTGTTTCTGCCGAAAAACTGTGTGAATACGACTGCCATGACAGCAAGCTGCATAAGCGGCGAGATAAGGCTCCACAGCATACCGAGGACAGTACGTTTGTATTTCTTCTTGAAGTCGCGCTTTACGAGTTCTTCAAAGAGAAAGCGCTTCTTTGAAATGCTTTCCCCGCATTTTTTGACTAAGTCAAACATATTTTTCTCCTTTTGAAACTATGTCTCTTGTTCTGTTTATATTATATCAGCCTTAACGTTGACCTCTACTGCCTTATTTTTATCTTCAAGCAGCACTCTTATGTTGAATATGCATCTCTCCGGAAGCTCGGGGCTCTTTACGGGGAGGAGGAAATCGAGGTCGTTGACATCTATCTTCATTCTTGCATTATCGGTGATAGAATTGCCTTCCTCGTCGGTGAACCAGTGAACGATGTAGATGTCCTTAACGCCTAAAACGTCGATTATCTTTTTATCTATCGAGAACGGGAGGCGTGTCCAGCCGTCGTGACGAGCCTGAAAATACAGCGGAGCGCATATCGCGACGTTTTTCTCGTTTCCGCTTACAAGCGCGAAAGAGGGCATCTCTCTGTAGTGTATCCAGTAGGATTCACAGTATGCCTTGTATACCTGACGGCTCTCCATCTGCTTCTGTAGCTCGGCTGTAAAGCGCATTATCTTCTGCTGGTTCTCTTCGAGCACGTTTTCGTGGAAATCCTCGCGCAGACCGGCAAATACCTGATTCGGCTTATAAAGGAAGTCGTAGTGGTTCTCAAAGAGGAACTCCTTCGGCTGGACGTAAACGTCCCAGTCGCTTCTTACGCCGGGCCAGCCCATTGATACATACGGTGTTACCGTGAACATATCGGGATATGTGCCGACGCCGTAGTTGAAGTAGGTGCTCCACTCGCAGCAGCCGGAGGTGATAAGTCCCGGATACTTTGTGGTCATCTCGTTGAAGATGCGCTTGTCGATTATCTGCATCTGGTGAGAGGAGTACATCATCGTCGGGTAGCCGCACTCTTTGAGGAAAGCGCGTGTTCTTCTCATGCTGATATCGAAAGAAGTGGGTCTGCCGTAGGTGCCGCGCCACTTATATAAGTCGTAGCAGTAGTAGGCTTTATACGTTCCGTCGGTGATGAAATCGTCCTGAGTTAGGGTGCGGAGCGGACGGTAGTCGTCGTCGGTCATGATGAATACGTCGTCGATAATTGGATTCCTGAGCGCAAGACAGCGCAGGAAGTAGTTACGTGTCGCGTGGTCCTCGGGGAGCTCCTTGCCGTTGAGTATCTGCGAATCAGTCAGGAATTTGAGCTCGATCCTGCCCTTGTAGCGAGCCTTTATCTCATCAACGTTTGCATCGGGAGTGCAGAGCACCATTTCGGTGATGAAGGGCATGAACTCCTCGATAAACGGCATAGTTGCAAGTATATCGTCATTTCTTGCAGTGAGACATACTATCTGCTTTACCTTCAGGTCGGCAGGCACCTTCTTTGCGTCCTTGCTTACTGAAATGACCGCATTGAGCATATCCTCGGCTGATTCGTCCCATGTATAGGGAACATAGTCCTTGAGGTGCGCCTTCTTTGCCGCATATTTAGCAGGGTCGTTCATAAGACCCTTTACGCAGCGGATAAGGTCCTCCTTGTCGTTGGGGTCGAAGTAGTCGGCGAAGTCGCCTGCTACCTCGTGGAGAACGGGTATATCCGAAGCAACAACGGGAGTTCCGCGCATGAAAGCCTCTATCATAGGCAGACCGAAGCCCTCGTTGAAGGTCGGGAATGCAACTGCGAATGCGTTCTTATATAAATAGTCAACTGTTGCGTCGCTGGGCTTTTCAACGAAGAACAGGCTCTTGTTGTAGAGCGGGTGAGTCTTTATGCGCTTTTCGAGAGCCTTTACGTTCCAGCCGATACGTCCCGCGAATATAGCCTTCATGCCGCTTTCAGCAAGTCCGCTCTCGAGGGCGTCGATAACAAGGCTGTGGTTCTTTCTGGGCTCGATAGTTCCGAGCATGAGCAGGTACTTGCTGCCGGAAGCTATCTTCTCGACCTCGGGGTCGACTGAATCCTTGACCTCGGGCTCGCCATTATTGGCGAAATCGCTTGAAAGAGTAACAACTGTGCAGTTCTTGCGCTCCATGCCGATGCGGTCTGTGAGGTCGTCAATAGCCTTGATAGTGGTCTCGGCAGAGGTTATGAGCAGGTCAGCGTATCTGAGGTTAGCGCCGACGTATATCATAAAGTTTGCAGTTGTAGTCTCGTGGCAGAACTGAGGGTGTGTTATCGGGATTATATCGTATACCTGAGTTACTATCTTAACGCCGTTCTGTTTGAGTATCGGGAAGAGGTAGCTTCTCTTCAGCTTTGAGTTCCATACGCTGTCGATATCAAAGAATATCGCGCCGGAGGGGATATCGGTGTAGTTGATAGTCTCGCCGGTCATTATAGCGCCCTTTTCGCCGATGCCGTTCACGAAGTATTCGATGAAGCGCTCATTGCTGAGACGGTAAAAAGCATCGTTTTTGTATGAGTAGTACAGCAGGAAGTATTCGTGCTCCTCGTGGCTGAGAAGTCGGACCATGACCTCGCGCACAACTCGCTGAATGCCCGTGACGAAGTCAGTGAGCATAAGATTTGTCAGATCAACATATATTTTCATTTGCAGTGAACCTTTCGTTATGATTTCTTGACGCCCATGATAGTCTTAGCGGCGCTTTTCATAAAGCTCGGCATCTTGCGGTAGAGCTTCATCATTCTCTCGGGAACGGTTATTCCTGCCGGCGGAGCTATTCCTGCGACGTTTCCGCCGAAGGCATTGTGCTCGGAATAGATGTTGTTGTACATCTTTACCTGATTGGTGTAAAACTCCTCAGAGCCGCGAATGCCGATGATAACAGCTCTCTGGAACTCTTCCGTGGGAAGGTCGTAATGCGTGCGCCATATTTTCAGAGCCTGCTTGTCTATCTGGCGGTTGAGCATAAAGATGTATGCCTTTTTAACGAAGGTGTCGTTGTTTCTCTCCCTTGAAAGCTTCATGATATCGACGGTCCCGGGCTTAGCCGATACGGCGCACAGGGTAAGCTCTTTTGTAGTGTGAAGCTTTTTGCCCGACTTCTCCATGTTTTCTTCAACGATATCGTATATCGCCGAATAGATTTGTGATTCCTTCATAAAGAAACTCCTTAAAATGAATTTTCTATGTTCAAAAGCGCATAGTTCGTGATTATATTCATATCATTATACCACATAACGCGGTGAATGTCAAGGACTCGGGCGTGAACAAAAAGCGGACAGAGCTGAGCCCTGTCCGCTGATAATATATTCACTTAAAAGTCAAACTTGGATTTGAGCTTTTCAAAGAAGCTCTGACGCTTTGCGTAGTTCTTTTCAGAGAGTGAAGCCTCGAATTCGCGGAGCAGGTCCTTCTGCTTCTTCGTGAGGTTCTTGGGAACTTCTACGTATATCTTTACGTACTGGTTTCCGCGCTCTGCACGGTTCACCTTCTTGATACCCTTGCCCTTGAGACGGAATACTGTGCCGTTCTGAGTTCCCTCAGCTATGTTGTACTTGACGTCGCCGTCGATAGTCGGAACGGTTATCTCCGCGCCGAGAACGGCGTCCATATAAGTAACAGGGATATCGCAGTGGATATCATAGCCCTCACGGTTGAAGAGCGGGTGATTTCTCACGGAAATATTGAGGAGAAGGTCTCCGGCAGGTCCGCCGTTGATACCGCAGTCGCCCTGACCGCTGAGGCGGATAGTCTGTCCGTCGTCGATACC
>DEDQ01000031.1:7153-10798 GCA_002350065.1 Ruminococcus flavefaciens | reverse complement strand
CCCTTGCCTCCGCAGTGCGGACACGGCTTTGTAGATGATATCGCACCGAAGGGCGTGCGCTGAGTAGTCTTTACGCTTCCGCGTCCCTGACAGTCGGGGCATATCTCGGCGGTCGTGCCGGAATCGGCGCCTGTACCGTGACAAGCCTCACAGACAGCCATGCGGAAGAGCTTTACCTCCTGCTTTTTGCCGCTGCAGGCGTCCATGAAGTTGATAGTTACGGATTCCTGTATATCCGAGCCGCGTCTCGGAGCGTTCACATTCGAGCGTGAAGAGCCTCCGAAACCTCCGAAGCCGCCGAAAATGCTCTCGAGGATATCGCTCATATCGCCGAAGCCGCCCATGCCGCCGAAGCCGTCCATACCGCCTCCGCCGCCGTAATTCGGGTCAACGCCTGCATGACCGAACTGGTCGTATCTTGCGCGCTTCTCGGGGTCAGAGAGCACCTCGTTCGCCTCGTTTATCTCCTGAAACTTCTCAACATATGAAGGGTCGTCAGGATGAAGGTCTGGGTGATTTTCTCTTGCCTTTTTTCGGAAGGCTTTTTTTATCTCGTCCTCGGAAGCACCCTTCTGTATGCCAAGGACTTCATAATAGTCTCTTTTTTCAGCCATATTCTATTCTCCCTTAGATACGCCTTTAGGGCGGTAGTTTCTGCCGCCCTAAAAAGCATTATTAACCTTCTGCGTCGTCGTTTACCTGCTGTTCGTACTGACTTTTTCCGCCGTCAAAATCTCCGGCGTTGTCGTCAGCGATGCCGCCGAACCATTTAAGTCCGTACCAGAGAGCTGCACCCAGTCCGATGAGCAGTAATATCGTTATCAGAGTTTTTTTGAAATCTTTTCCCATAGTTATCAAACTTCTGTGAAGTCAGCGTCAACAACGCCGTCATCAGAGCCTCCGTTGGGGGCTTCGCCTGCAGCTCCGCCCATGTTTGCAAACTGTGAGGGGTCTATGCTGTCGCCGTTGGGATTTGCCTGCTGGTAGATCTTTGCAGAGAGGTCATAGAATGCCTTCTGGAGGTCTTCCTTGAGTGTCTTTATCTCGTCGAAGTTGTCAGCTGCGATAGCAGACTTGAGAGCTGCTGACTTAGCCTCGATGTTTGCCTTCTCGTCAGCGGATACCTTGTCGCCGAAGTCTGCAAGAGCCTTTTCGCACTGGAATACGAGGTTCTCAGCTTCGTTCTTGGCATCTACCTGCTCGCGGCGCTTCTTGTCCTCAGCAGCGTACTGCTCAGCATCCTTGACAGCCTTCTCTATATCGTCCTTGGACATATTTGTAGAAGATGTGATAGTGATGTTCTGCTCCTTGCCTGTGCCGAGGTCCTTAGCGGAAACGTGAACGATACCGTTCTGGTCGATATCGAATGTAACCTCGATCTGGGGGATTCCTCTCGGAGCGGGAGCGATGCCGTCGAGACGGAATGTTCCGAGCTGCTTGTTGTCGCGTGCGAATTCACGCTCGCCCTGAAGAACGTTGATGTCAACGGCGGGCTGATTATCTGAATATGTTGAGAATATCTGTGACTTCTTTGTCGGGATAGTTGTGTTTCTCTCGATCATTTTTGTGCAAACGCCGCCTGCTGTCTCGATACCGAGTGAAAGCGGAGTAACGTCGAGGAGGAGGAGACCGTTCTTAACGTCGCCGCCGAGAACGCCGCCCTGATATGCAGCACCGAGAGCTACGCACTCGTCAGGGTTGATGCCCTTGAAGGGATCCTTGCCGATGAGCTTCTTTACAGCTTCCTGAACTGCGGGGATTCTTGAAGAACCGCCGACCATGAGCACCTTGTTTATCTCTGAGATGTTGAGTCCGCTGTCGCTGAGAGCCTGTCTTACAGGTCCCATTGTAGCCTCTACGAGGTCAGCAGTGAGCTCGTTGAACTTTGCCTGTGTGAGTGTGAGGTCGAGGTGCTTGGGTGTGCCCGATGCGTCAACAGTGATGAACGGGATATTGATATTTGAAGTTGTTGTAGATGAGAGCTCTATCTTGGACTTTTCAGCTGCGTCCTTGAGTCTCTGAGCAGCCATCTTGTCCTGTGAAAGGTCAACGCCCTCAGCCTTCTTGAACTCCTCTACCATCCAGTCGATGATGCGCTGGTCGAAGTCGTCGCCGCCGAGACGGTTGTTACCTGCTGTAGCAAGGACCTGCTGAACGTCTTCGCCCATTTCGATGATAGATACATCGAATGTACCGCCGCCGAGGTCGTATACCATAACGGTCTGCTCCTCTTCCTTGTCGATACCGTAGGAGAGAGCTGCTGCTGTAGGCTCATTGATGATACGTCTTACGTTGAGACCTGCTATCTGACCTGCGTCCTTTGTAGCCTGTCTCTGAGCATCTGTGAAGTATGCAGGAACTGTGATAACAGCCTCGGAAACTGTCTCGCCGAGGTAAGCCTCTGCGTCAGCCTTGAGCTTCTGGAGTATCATTGCTGAAATTTCCTGAGGAGTATAGTTCTTGCCGTCGATAGAAACCTTATAGTTTGAACCCATGTGTCTCTTGATAGAAGAAACTGTTCTGTCGTGGTTTGTGATAGCCTGTCTCTTTGCTACCTGACCTACGAGACGCTCGCCGCTGTTTGTGAAAGCAACAACTGAAGGAGTAGTTCTCGCGCCTTCGCTGTTAGGGATAACGACTGCGTTGCCGCCTTCCATAACGGCTACGCATGAGTTAGTAGTACCAAGGTCGATTCCGATTATCTTTGCCATAATATTTTCCTCCTGAAAATCATTATATAATTGTATTTCTGTAATTCTCAATTGTTTAGCTTCACGCTAAACCGCAACTGCTACCATAGCAGGTCTGATGAGCTTATCGCCCATCATATAGCCCTTCTGGAACACCTGACAAACGTGATTGCTTGCGTAATCCGTTCCGTCGAGCTGCTGAATGGCATTGTGGAAATTCGGGTCGAACTCTGCGCCGAGGGCGTCGAGCTCGGTAACGTTCATCTTTGTGAGGAACTCCTTTATCTGTCCGAATATCATGCTCATTCCGTTCTTGAAATTCTCATCGCTGCATTCAAACTCGAGCGAGCGCTCGAAGCTGTCGATAACGGGGAGAAGATTCTCGATGCATTTTGCCGACGCATTTGAATAGGTATCAGCCTTTTCTCTTGCAGTTCTTTTTCTGTAGTTATCGTACTCAGCGAAGAGTCTTACGTATTTATCATTTGCTTCTGCGAGCTTATCTTCGAGGTCTGCGTACTCGTTGGCAGTATCGTTGTATTCGCTTACTGCGTCGTCCTCGTCGAGGGTCTCCTCATCGGGAACTATTTCCTCCGCGGGCACGTTTTCCTCTTCCGGAAGCTCAGTATTCTTGATGTTTTCTTCCACTTATGTCTGCTCCTTTCTACGAGTCCGGAGATACATTAGTATCCGTTCCCGCAAGTATATCCTCATCATCGCCTGACATACGGTCTGATACCTTTCCTGTCAGGTATTCGATGTAGGGAATTATCTTTTTATAGTCAACTCTCATCGGACCGATAACGCCGAGAGAACCGGCTTCCTCGCCGTTCCTGCGGTATTTTGATACTATCATGCTTGAATTGCCGATAGCGAAATTACCGCCGGCTCCGAACTTCACCTGTATGCCGCTGAATGAATCCTCGAGCAGGTCAGTGAGCTCGTGCTTGTGCTC
>DEDQ01000031.1:461-7107 GCA_002350065.1 Ruminococcus flavefaciens | reverse complement strand
CCCCTCCGCTTACTGTGAGCTCCTGATGTCTCAGGTCCTCGGAAAGCTCGCATATGCCCTTTACGAGCGGTGAGAGCGTAACCATATACGCGGATACGGCTGCTATCATCTTGTCGAGCATTTCCTCCGAGAGGTCATCAACGGAAATACCGCTGAGGTTCTCATCTATATATTTGGTAAAGAAATCGAGCTGTTCATGGCTGAGGTCAAACTCGAGCCTGCACGCCTTATTCTTTATGCTGCCGTTTGACGTTATCAGCAGGATAACGTATAAGCGCTTTCCTGTTGGTATAACTTCGACTTTCGATATCACCGAGAACCGCGGAGCTGAATTTGCGACTACCGCCGCGCAGTGCGTGAGCTCTGTGAGCGCCGATGCCGCATTTTGTATGAGCAGCTCCTCTGGAGTATCTTCTCCGCCGAGCCTTTCATCGAGCATCTGCTTTTCCTCGTCGGAGAGCTCCGGCAGGGTCATAAGCTCGTCGATGTAGAGCCGGTATCCGAGGTAGGTAGGTATCCTTCCCGCGGAGGTATGGGGCTGTTCGAGATAGCCGAGCTGTTCAAGCATTGCCATATCGTTTCTGATAGTAGCAGATGAAGCCTTGATATGCCCGAGCTGTGATATCGTCTTTGAGCCGACAGGCTCGCCGGTCCTGATGTATTCGTCAACTACAGCAGCAAGAACTTTAAGCTTTCTGTCGTCCACGAAAAACACAACCTTTCATATACCGGAGAATTCATATCCGGCACTGTTTAGCACTCTGTGTCCTCGAGTGCTAATATTAATTTACCACTATTATCCCACGTTGTCAAGGCTTTTATTCATTTTCGTCATTTTTCATAATTTCCGTGCAGCAAAAAAGCTTCTTTTATACAGCAATATCTCCTGTAACATTTGACAATATATAATTATAGTGATATACTCTTATATAGCGGTCTATACTTTTTATATAGAAAACACCGCATGAATACTTGCTGAAAAACTCCGCAATTATCAGTTAGATATCGCGGTATTCAGCAATCTATGCTATTGACTGAGCTGATTTTTCTGTGATATAATCGTATACGAGGATAATCAGCAGTGCCATAGCTATTGTAATATTATTCAAGGAGACAACTACTATGGGAAAATACTTCGGAACAGACGGATTCAGAGGTACTGCAAACGAAAACCTTACTGCTGACCACGCATTCAAAGTCGGCAGATTTATCGGCTGGTACTACGGCGAGCTCAAAAGACGCAATGGTGATGATACTCCCGCACGTATCGTTATCGGCAAGGATACACGCCGCTCCAGCTATATGTTCGAGTATTCGCTCGTCGGCGGTCTTACGGCTTCCGGCGCTGACGCTTACCTGCTTCACGTAACAACTACGCCCTCTGTCGCATACGTTTCAAGAGTTGACGGCTTCGACTGCGCGATAATGATATCCGCGAGCCACAACCCCTACCACGACAACGGCTTGAAGCTCATAAACGGAAACGGCGAAAAAATGGAGGATGATGTCATCGACCTCGTTGAGGCTTACCTCGACGGCAAGCTCAATGTATTCGGTCAGGAGTGGAAGGAGCTCCCCTTCGCGACAGGCGAAAAGATAGGACGCTCTGTCGATTACGTTTCCGGCAGAAACCGCTACATCGGCTACCTCATCTCGCTCGGAATGTACTCTTTCCGCGGCATGAAGATAGGTCTCGACTGTGCTAACGGAGCTTCGTGGAACATCGCTAAGGCTGTATTCGACGCTCTCGGAGCTGAAACTCACGTTATCAACGCTGAACCGAACGGCATAAACATCAACGATAATGCAGGCTCGACGCATATCGAAGTCCTCCAGAAATACGTCGTTGAAAACGGTCTCGACGCAGGCTTCGCCTACGACGGAGACGCTGACCGCTGTCTCTGCGTTGACGAAAAGGGAAATCTCATCTCCGGCGACCATATCCTCTACATCTACGGAAGATACATGAAGGAGCGCGGAAAGCTTGTCAATAATACCGTTGTTGCAACTGTAATGTCCAATTTCGGACTCTTCAAGGCTTTCGACGAGATAGGCATCGACTATGCTAAAACTGCTGTCGGCGACAAGTACGTATACGAATACATGAAGGAGCATGGCTGCTGCCTCGGAGGTGAGCAGTCCGGACATATAATCTTCTCAAAGTACGCCTCAACAGGCGATGGAATCCTCACAAGCCTCAAGATAATGCAGGTCATCATGTCACGCGAGAAGAAGCTCAGCGAGCTTGCTGCTCCGTTCGTGGTATATCCGCAGGTGCTCGAGAATGTCCGCGTTAAGGACAAGAAGGCTGCTCAGTCAGATCCCGATGTTCAGGCTGCCGTTGCAAAGGTTACGGAAGCTCTCGGAACGACCGGACGCATACTTGTCCGTGAGAGCGGTACAGAGCCCCTTGTGAGAGTTATGGTCGAAGCTGAGGACGAGGCTGCCTGCCGCAAATACGTCAGCGAGGTTGTTGACGTTATCAAGGCAAACGGTCACGCTGTCTGATGATATCTCACATTAAAATCAAATCATTTGCGGGCGGGTCTTTTTCCGCCCGTTTTTATTAAAAGGAGTTTAACATGAAAAAACAGGTTTTTAACCCTTTTCTGCCCCTCGATACCTATATCCCCGACGGTGAACCTCACATCTTCGGAGACAGGGTATACCTCTACGGCTCTCACGACTTTGAAGGCGGAAGAACTTTCTGTATGGGCGATTATACAGTATATTCCGCTCCGGTGGACGACCTCTCCGACTGGCGCTGTGACGGAGTTATCTACCGTGCCGAACAGGACCCCGACTACAGCAGCCGTCCCTATATGTACGCTCCCGACGTCGTACAGGGCAATGACGGCAGGTATTACCTCTATTATTGTATGTCCGGCGACTACGGTCACGGCGGCTATTACGGTCCGATAAGCGTTGCAGTTTCGGATTCCCCCGCCGGAAAATACGAATATTTAGGCTTCGTTCGTAATCCTGACGGCTCTCCCATGCAGAAGTATGTCTGCTTCGACCCCTGCGCATTCAATGATAACGGTACTATACGCATTTACTACGGCACTCAGTACCTCCACGAATCCGCAGAGGAGCTCATGGCTGACGAGGAGAAAATGGCTGAAACGATGGACCGCTTCGGCAAATCCCGCGAGGAGATACTCTCTTATCCCGACAATATCAGCGGTCCGAGCGTTGTTACTCTCGAGGACGATATGCTCACCGTAAAGGAGGAGGCTCGCCATATCATCCCCTACGAGGCAGACCTCGGCGGGCATGAATTCTTCGAGGCAAGCTCCATGCGCAAGGTGGGAGATAAATACTATTTCGTGTATTCATCACAGAAAAACCACGAGCTCTGCTACGCCGTCAGCGATAAGCCCGACAGGGACTTCGTCTTCGGCGGAACTATCGTCTCGAACGGCGACGTCGGCATAAACGGCGTTACCGATGATACAAGAATGAATATGACCGGCACAACTCACGGCAGCATTATCGAGATAAACGGTCAGTGGTACGTTTTCTTCCACCGTCTCACACACAAGTCCGACTACAGCCGTCAGGCGTGCGCCGAGCCGATAACTATAGCTCCCGACGGAAGCATAAAGCAGGTCGAGATAACAAGCTGCGGACTCAACGGCAAGCCGCTCAGAGCCGAGGGACGCTATCCGGCTGTTATAGCCTGCCATATCACAAACGGCGATATGCCGCACGGCTCGAATAAGATATTCACTCACAGCTTCCCGAATGTGACGCACAAAACTGAAAACGGCGTTACTGAGCGCTTCATCGGCGAAGTTTCCGACGGCACGATTATCAGGTTCCGTTATTTCTCAGGAAATCCCGACAGCATAGGTATCTCATACCGCGGAGAGGGCTCCGGCACTGTCACGATAAACGGAAACTCAGCGGATATCGCTCCTGCTTCTGAATGGACGGATATTACAGTTCCGGCAAGCTGTCCGGGTGAAAAGTTCGATGTGACTATCTCTTTCTCCGGAACCGGAAACATCGGGATAAAAGACCTCTTTTTTGCATAATATCGCTTTTGTGACCTTTTTTAAAAAGTCTCCGTATATACGGAGACTTTGTTGATATACGGGAATTTTTTGAAAATTCGCACGAAGTATTGACTTTTTTTCAGAGCAGTGTTATTATTATAAGGTGACGGATTATTATATCATGCCGTAAACACCATAAAGAATTCAGGAGGAAACAATGGCTAAAAAAGACGATCGTAATCTCAATATTACGATAAAAAACCAGGAGGATAAGGCTGATGAAGTAGTAGTTTCTATTTCCACAGTCATTAAAAAGCTGAAAAAATACCTTTTCGTGTGGATCGTCGCAGCAGTATTCTTCGTTGTAGCATCATTCGGATATGCCGCTATAACAACTCATGTAAACAAGCCGGAGCTCTCAGCTCTTGTTAGCTTCTCTTACTCGGGCATTGAAAAGGGGCTTGCTCCCGACGGAAGAAAATTCGATGTAAACACTCTGAAGGATCCTTCTGTTATAAAGGATACTCTTACAGAGCTTGACATCGACCAGTCTGAGCTTGAAACGATTCGTCAGGGCATCTCGTTCAAGGGAGTTATCCCCAAGGACGCTGCCGACAGGATCACTCTCTACGACAAGATACTCGATGACAATGCAACCGGCGGCCTTCAGGCGGCAGAGAAGATACTTGATACAACATACTTCCCGACTCAGTATTTTGTATACTTCAATTATAACGGAACCAATCTTTCTGACAAGCAGGCTGTAGACGTACTCAATGGTATGCTCAAGCAGTATGAGACTTACTTCTACAAGACATACGGCTACAATGAAGCTATCGGAAGCTCTGTTGCAGCTATCGACTATCAGGATTATGATTACTCGGAGGCTCTTGATGTTTTCTCTGATAATATCAGCACCCTCAAGAGATACGTAAAGCAGCTCTCAAATGACGACAAAGCTCGTTTCCGTTCGGCTGAAACAGGCTACACATTTGACGACCTCTACGATGCGCTCGATACTGTTCAGAGCGTTGACATCGACAGGATTTCTTCATACGTAAGCATTTACAACCTCACTAAGGATAAGGATCAGGCACTTGCTTACTACGAATACCGCATAAAGGCAATGAACCGTGAACAGGCTGCCTATGAAGAAGAGCTTGCTTCGTACGAAGCTTCTATCGCAAGCTATGAAAAAGACCAGATAATCATCTTCGGCAATGGTACAAATGATACGAATACAACATCAAGTATCGCTTCTGAGCAGTATGACAAGATGATACAGGCAAAGAACAATATAGCTGCTTCTCTTGCACGTACAAAGCAGAGAGTAGAGTATTACAAGGAAAGACAGGAAGCTCTCCAGAACAATCCAGTTGGTTCCAACGAGTATACAGAAACTGTTGAAGCCAACCTCGCTTCTGTAAAAGAAAAGGTAAGCAAGCTCGTTGATCTCGTTAAGACCACTTCTGACGAATACTACAAGAGCGTTACATTCGGAAATGCGTATACTATACTCGTTCCCGCTTCAAACACTGTTTCAAGCAAGCTCGGACTTATAATCGACAATGCAAAGATGCCGCTCGCCGTTCTCGAAGCGCTTGCGTTCCTCGTGTTCTTCGGAGTTGCATTCGTTGAGGCTCTAATTCAGGATAATAAGAAGAGAAAGGCTCTCGCAGCAGGTCTCGCTCCTGAAGAAGATGATGAGGACGAGGACAGCATAGAAGACGTAATTGACGCTGTTGAGGAAGCTGCTGACGAAGCTGAAGAAGATGCGGAAGAAAAAAAGTCCGTTCCCAAGCAGAACAGCTCAAACAGCAAGAATAAAAATAAGAAAAAGAAATGATCCACGTTGCCGGAACTGAGTTTTCAGTTCCGGCTTTTTTCTTCCTCTGATTTGACATTTCTGCCAAAATGTGATAGTATTTTAAGTGCGCGGACAGAGGGAGTCCGCAGACATAAATGCTTAATAACAAGGAGAGGAATATGAACAGGATAATTAAAAAAATTGCTGCCGCAGCAATGTCAATGACTATGCTGCTGACTGCTCCCGGAGTCGTATCCGACAGATTCAGCACATTTGCTGCTGCGTCAGGAACATGGCCGGTAGACGGGATCTATACAAATATTACTACTGAATTTGATGAACGCCGCAATCAGAATGATTCGTCCGGATATCACAACGCTATTGATATCGAGGCTGATTACGCTGCCAATATCTATGCTGTTTACTCGGGAAGCTGCGTTGCTGCTGACTGGATGGATGCTTACGGCTATATGATAATCCTCCAGCATCCCGACCTCGGAGTTTATACCTTTTATGCTCACTGTTCGTCTGTTTCAGTGTCGGCAGGTGAAAAGGTTTCTGCCGGAGACGTTATCGGTGCAGTAGGCAGTACAGGTAATTCGTATGGAAATCACCTGCACTTCGGCATATGTGACACTCTTATGAGCGGCTGGCCGTGCAAGATGTATTCAGACCCGATGACCTATTTCACATATACGTATAAAAATGGCTCGGCTCAGCCCACGACCTGTGAATGCTCCGAGAGCTACGCCGGCACATATACCACAAAGGATGTGACTGATAAGCTCAACATCAGAAGCGGTCACAGCGCGAACACTTCGCTCCTTGGAACTATCCC
>DEDQ01000031.1:176-427 GCA_002350065.1 Ruminococcus flavefaciens | reverse complement strand
TGGGCTCACGTTGAATATAACGGCATATCCGGCTGTGTCTCAATGGAGTATATCCAGAAGGTCGCAACTCAGACAACAGCTCCGCAGACAACAACTGCAAAAGCTATGACTACTACAAAACCCGCCGGCTGTTCATGCTCCGCAAGCTACGCAGGAACATATACAACTAAGGGAGTATACGACGTTCTCAACATAAGAGCCGACCATAGCGCAAGCTCCAAGCTCCTCGGAACTATACCCGCGAATGCTCA
>DEDQ01000031.1:0-134 GCA_002350065.1 Ruminococcus flavefaciens | reverse complement strand
TGGGCTCACGTTGAGTATAACGGAATCTCAGGCTGTGTATCCATGGAGTATATCCAGAAGGTAGCAACTCAGACAACAGCTCCGCAGACAACAACTGCGAAAGCTACAACGACTACAAAATCCGCCGGCTGTTC
>DEDQ01000075.1:17076-20337 GCA_002350065.1 Ruminococcus flavefaciens | reverse complement strand
TGGTACGCCTGACAGGAGTCGAACCTGCGCACATGGCGTCGGAGGCCACTGCTCTATCCACTGAGCTACAGGCGCGTAACAAGTAACATATTTATTATATCAAAAACTATTGAAATTTGCAAGTGTTTATGCTATAATTTATTAGGAAAATTTTTTGAGGGGGTTTTCTTCATGCTGGTGCAGCTCAGATTTGTGAGCTCCGCCAACGGAGGTGAGACAATGGAAGATTATATTTACATAATCGTTGCGCAGACAGGTACCAGACCTGCGAAGTTTTTCAGATTCTTTACGAAAAAGCCTTACAATCACGTATCTCTTTCCGGAGATGTAAATCTTTCTGAGATGTACAGCTTCTGCCGGACTTATAAGCCGGTTCCGCTGCCTGCTACCTTCAATCAGGAGATAGTCGGAAAAGGCACTCTCGGACAATACGGATACATACCGTGCGAGATATACCGCATAGCTGTCACAAAGGAGCAGAAGGCTGAATACAACCGCGTTATACGACACTTTGCTGACAACAGGAACATCTACTCATACAATGTTCTCGGACTTCTCGCGGTATACCTGAATATAGAGTGGAAACGCAAAAAGAGCTTCGTCTGTTCGCAGTTTGTTGCATACACAATGGATAAGATAGGCATTCCGCTTGAGAAATCGTTCTGCCTCTATACGCCGGACGACTTCCGCCACTTTCCTAAGGCAACTCTTTACTATGCGGGAGAGCTCAACACTTTCTACGATGAAATGATGTCACGTCCGGAAAGCCGCTTTCCGCACAGAACAGCTTCTAAGGCGTGAACAATGAGAAAACAGCCGGAAGCAGCATCCTGAGCTCGTCCGGCGAAAGCAGATAGGCGGCAAGGCATAGCTTGCTGCCGGAGGATACTCCGCTGATATCGAGGCTGTAAGCTTGTCCGAGTATATCGAGCTCGGCTGAAGTATCTGTTACCGTAAGACGTGCGGGAACTATCTTCTCCTCGCTGAGACGGTTGTACGAATTGGCATAACTGAATATGAACATCCACAGACCGCCGGTCAGGATAATGTAAGCGAGCATTAACCTGACGGCGGTATTTCTTTTGTTTCTCATTTTTTCTCCTTTACGGAATCGAGTGTACGGCTGAGCGAGCGCCCGATGAGTTGTCCGGAATACTGCGCCTGTGAAAGAGTATTGCAGTGCGAGCCGACCTCTATCAGGAGGCTGCCGGTCGTGAGGTCCTGATTATAGTGGCGGTAGTCGAAAAGTATGGGACGTGTAAGTCCCGGATAGTCGCTTTCGAGCTGCTGCTGAAGAGTGCAGGCAAAGTGGAAATTCTTGATATAATCGGGCATACCAAGAGTTCCGTCGTCGCAGCCCGAGATTATCATCACCTGAGCCGCTTCTCTGCCTTCGATATTGACATAAGGCTGAGCGGCAGTGCCGTCGCCGGAGATGGCATCGCGGTGGATATCAAGAGCTACCTTTATAGACGGGTACTGTTCAAGTATGGGGAGGATAGTCTCGCGGCTGCGCTCGTAGGAGCCGTTATACGAGGGATAATCGTGTATATCCGTTACGTGTATAACGCCTATGCCGGCAGCTTCGAGCTCCGCCTGTATCGCATCGCCGACCATTACCATATTCTTGGTGGGGTCAGTAGTCCGGTAGTTGAAGCTTGCATCGTAGTGCTCGCGGACGAAGGGCTCGAAGCTCTCGGTCGTGTGGGTATGGTAGATGAGCACCTGCGGGAGCGTCGTATCCGTAACCGTAAAATTAGGCAGACAGCGGCTCTCCTTTATAAGCTCATCGTTCGGGATATCGGTCTTGTTGTTGACCTGTCCCGCTTTTTCGAGGTCGAAAAAAGTCGTTCCGCTGTAAAGTCCGTAGGTAGTCCTGACGACGTCGCCGCCCTCGCTCCACTGGTCATCAGCCGGATAAGGCTTTGGTCCGGGGTCTATCGACTTCATCTTCCTCGGGTCGACGAGACGCACCTGCTCGTCCGTCAGTTCATCGTCCGCAGAGTATCCGTAGCCCTCCGAGAGCATATAATTCTTCCGTGTATTCCCCTGTGAGAAGCTGTGAACGGTCATTCTGTCTTTTTCATCAGTCTCGCCGCATATGCTTGTTCTGCCGATACTGCTTACCGCCGCTCTGATATCGGGTATGCACCTTGCCGAAACCGCTGCCGCAAACGGTGCTGACAGCAGTATAAAAGCCTTGACGGCACGTATCATTTTTCTGCGTTTATAGCGCGTCATTTCCTCACCTCGTTATTATATCCGTTTTATAAAGCATATTCACTCCGCCGGCGGAATATTCTTTTCCGGCCGAGGGATATTGCTGAAAAATGCGGAATAAGATGATACTGAGGTGGTAAGATGTACAGAACTTTCAGCGTTTCACGCTTTTTCGGACTTCTCCTGCTCGACGCATTCATATTCGCGGTCGGCGGAGTATTCTTTCTCGTGTTCGTTTCATCTGCGGACAGCCGCGATGAGGAAGCCGTAACGCTTCCGGTGCTGATGTATCACAGCGTATGCGAGGGCGTTCCCTCCGAGTATGTGGTAACTCCGGAGCAGCTCGAGAGCGACCTGCAATGGCTGAGCCAAAACGGCTATAAAACGGTCAGAGCGGAGGAGGTCATCTCCTACGCAAACAGCCGCGGAGCTCTCCCGCCCAAGCCGGTAATGCTGACCTTCGACGACGGATACTATAATAATCTTGCGTACCTGCTCCCGCTGCTTGAAAAATACGACATGACCGCGATAGTGTCGGTCGTGGGCGAATACACCGACATCGACGCCGCGGCTGACCCTCATGTTCCGGCATACTCCTATCTTACATGGGAGGACATACGCGCTCTTTCGGATTCCGGAAGGGTCGAGACAGGAGCTCACACCTACGCGATGCACTCGCTCTACAGCGGACGAAAGGGCTGCGGGAAGATATCCGGCGAATCCGAACAGGACTACCGCGCTGCTCTTACCGAGGATATCCAGCTCCAGCGGAGCGGCTTCACGGAGCATTTAGGCTATGCGCCAACGGTCTTTGCGTATCCATTCGGGAACGTCAGCCGCGAGAGCATACCTGTTCTGCGCGAGAACGGCTACCTTATGACGCTCACCTGCCGCGAGCTCCCGAACAAGATAACCCGCGACCCGAACTGTCTCTACGGCATCGGCAGATTCAACCGGAGCGGACTTTACTCCACGGAGGAATATATGCGAAAACTGACTGCATAAAAAACGGACGGTGAAGGGGAGCCCCCTTTGGCGGTT
>DEDQ01000075.1:8063-17068 GCA_002350065.1 Ruminococcus flavefaciens | reverse complement strand
GTAAATTTACGGCTCGGTAGCCCGCTTTTCCGCTAAGGGGAGCAGTCTAAAGGGCGTCGCTTCAGCCGATTCCGCGAGTTGCCAGATATGAGCCGTTTCTTTACTGCTCGGCAGCCCGCTTTTTCAGTCAAGGTACGCAGCCTAAAACCGTCCGCGAGTGTTATTTTATTGCCGCAAACGCCTGTTTCAGCGTCGATGCGGGGATTATCTCAATGTCATAGTTTTTGACGTCGATGCCGGAAAGGCACTGCTTGGGGATAACGACCTTCCTGAAGCCCATGCGCTCCGCCTCTTTTATGCGCTGTGAAGCGTGCGGGACTGAGCGTATCTCGCCGCCGAGACCTATCTCGCCGAATGCGATGAGCTCCTCGTCGATGAGCTTGTCCATGATGCCCGAATACAGAGCCATTGCGACCGGCAGGTCGGCAGCGGGCTCGTCGAGTCGGAAGCCTCCGACAATGTTGAGGTATACGTCAAGACTCCCCATGAAGATGCCGAGCCGCTTTTCAAGCACTGCGATGATGATGTTGAGCCTGTTGAAATCATAGCCCGTGACCATTCTTCGCGGCGCGGAATAGCTCGTCTTTGCGGCGAGAGCCTGCACCTCGGCGAGTATCGGTCTGCTTCCCTCGATAACGCAGGCAACGCACGTACCCGATACATTATGAGGTCTGCCGGAGAGGAGCATCTGCGACGGGTTCGCAACCTCGGCAAGTCCCTTGTCGAGCATCTCGAATACGCCTATCTCGTTGGTCGAGCCGAAACGGTTCTTGACTGCGCGAAGCAAGCGATAGCTCTGGTGGCGTTCGCCCTCGAAGTAGAGCACGGCGTCGACGATGTGCTCCATGACCTTTGGCCCCGCGATAGCGCCGTCCTTGTTGACGTGACCGACGATGATGACCGGTATCTCCTGACTTTTCGCAGTGCGCATGAAGAGATTGGTGCATTCCCGCACCTGAGTGATACTGCCCGGACTTGAGCTTATACGGTTTATGCTCATGGTCTGGATAGAGTCGATTATCGCGATATCCGGAGCGCTTCCTGCTATCGTTTCGGCGATAGCCTCAGCGTCGTTCGCAGTTAAAATATACAGGTTCTCGGTATCGACTCCGAGCCTCTGCGCACGGAGCTTTATCTGCCGCGCGGATTCCTCGCCGGAAACATAGAGCACTGAATGCTCCTCGCCAAGAAACTGGCATATCTGCAAAAGAAGCGTACTCTTGCCGATGCCGGGTTCGCCGCCGAGCAGTACGAGCGAGCCCTTTACAAGTCCGCCGCCGAGAACGCGGTTTAGCTCTCCTACTCCGGTGTCGTAGCGGACATCGCTGTCAGCGCCGCTGCTTTCAAGCTCGAGTATCTGCTCCGAGAGGTCGGGGACGCTCCGCGCTGAGGACGCATTCCCGACAGGCGAGCTGTCAGCGAGCTCCTCCTCGAAGCTGTTCCACGCTCCGCATGAGGGGCATTTGCCGTTCCATTTCGAGCTCTCATAGCCGCACTGGTTACAGGTATAGATATATTTCGATTTAGCCATAGTTTCAGAGAAGCGCCGCTGTGATATCGGCTTCGGTCAGGCTGTACTTCCTTCCCACCTGCATTACGCTTCCGGAGCTTACATAGTCCGCGGCTGAGAAATTGCTGTCGGCGAGGCTCCAGTAGGTGGTCTCCATGGGAGTTTCAGCGTAGAATACGAGCTTTTCCATATCGAACTTGATACAGCCAAGACTGCCGTAGGTACCTTCGAGCTGAGACATCTCGCCGCCATTGAAGTAGTATATCCTGCACTGCGATTCCGAGAATGCTCCCTCTGAAACTACCAGCTCGGGGACATCGTCACCGTTGAGGTCGCAGAGCTCGAAAGCAGCTCCGCTTGCAGCGACATCTAATGAAGTCAGAAGCTCATTGAGCTTGCCGCGTGCGAGCTCCTTCTGCTCTGTCGTGAGAACAGCTCCCCAGCTTTCAGCTCGGCGGATACCGTAATTTACAGCCGCATCGCCGAAGGTGTACTTCCTGCCTATCCTGAACGAGGGACCGGCTCCGTATTCCGTGAGAGTTTCCTCATACTGCGAAAGAAGCACATCGTCACCGTTGATGCTGTGTGTGATAGTTGCGCCGGAAGAGGCTTCGCCGGAATTGTCGCTGTAGTTGAGCTTGTCGACGAGCTCGCCGTCCTCATATTTCTTGTATTTGCCGATAATAAAGCCTTCGCCGCTGTATTCCTCGTGGATATAGCCCTGCTCGGGGAGATATTCAAATTCGCCGAAGAAGCCGGTCTCTCCGAGGCTTACGATGTTTCCGCCCTCGCAGGTGTAGATGCTGCACATCGACGCTTTATCGCCTGAGGGCGAGATTATAAGCTCGGGAGTATCATCTCCGGTGACATCGGTTATCTCAAATGCTGAGCCGCCGTTTGGGTTGGAATTGAACTGCTCCGAGTTCCTGAATTCCTCCAGCTTAGCCTCATACGGAGCCTGCCACTCGAATGAGATGCTCTCGGGCGATACCTTCTCGGGCTCGGTAGGAGCTTCGGACGATGACGCTTTGTCAGTAGTCGAACAGCCCGCAAGGGAGACTGCCGAAATGAGCGATATAAGACATAACGCTTTATTTATCTTCAAAATAAGACCTCCAGTTTTTGTTCTGTGCGGCACATAGCCAAATTATATTTTAGCACATTTATAATAAAGTGTCAATTAATATATTATTACAAAGCCGAAAGGAGTTTTTTCCATGAACGATACATATATAATACCCGAGGTTTACGACGAGAGGAGCAAGCTCCCGCCGGACGACGACACCTCCGCTCTCGAGGAGGAGCGCTCGCGCCGCAAAAAAGAGGGAAAGGCTGACGACATAATCGCTATGCAGACTGCGCTCTGCCTGCTAATAGCAATAGGACTTGCCGCTCTGAACATCTTCCGGAGCGATATCGCCGGCGATATCCTCTCACGTCTGCGCGGACTTTCTGCCGATACATCTGAGCTTTTCCCGAATCCGATATCCATGCTCACGGAGTATCTGAGCCGTTGAGAAAGCTGAGGATACATTTTTCGTTCCTGCTGTTCAACGCTCTGCTTTTCATGCTTAAAGACGCCGGCATGATACTCGGATTCTACGCCGTGTGCCTGCTTCATGAGCTCGGACATATCTCCGCTCTGCGGCTCACCGGAGGAGAGCTCCGCCTGATAGAGTTCAGCATCTTCGGCATAAAAATGACTGCGGCTCCGGCGGCTGATATAAAAAAGGGAGCGGCTGTCCTCCTGAGCGGTCCTGCTGTGAATCTGCTGATGTACGCGGCTCTTGTGCTGACCGGAAACGGCGGCAGACTTGCCGCTCTGAGCCTTGCCGCGGGAACTTTCAACCTCCTGCCGTTCAGCTCCCTCGACGGCGGAGCTCTGCTTGATATGCTCGCGGAGGGCTCGCCGCATGAGCGGCTGATACAGTCGGTGCTGAAGGCTGTGAGAGCGCTCCTGCTCGCGGGGATAATTATCGCTGTAGTGACGGATATGGCTCTCATGTGACCGGCACTTGTACGCGGATAAAAAGTATAAGATACGGCATTTCTTGACAATATCCGCCTTATGTGCTATAATCATATTGCGTATTTTACGCTCCACGATAAAGTGGAGCGTAGTTTTTATTCTCATTCCGGAAGGTCGGTGAATACATGAACGTCTTTGATTTCGATAATACACTCTACCGCGGCGAGAGCTCGATAGACTTCGCGCTCTACATGATAAGGATAAACAAAAAGATAATACTCTGGCTCCCGAAGCTTTTCTGGAATCTGCTCAAGTATAAGCTCTGCCTTGTGAACAGAAGCTATATGGAAAAGTCCATAAACGACGCGATGAAGCGCTTTATCAGGAGCGAGCAGGAGGTTCTGAGCCTCACTGACGGCTTCTGGAAAACTCACATACGCAAGCTCGACCGCTCTATGCTGAAAAGGATACACAAGGACGATATCATCATCACCGCAGGTCCGTCGTTCCTGCTGAACGGCATAAAAAAATACCTCCGCACGTCAAACATGATATGCTCGGAGGTCGACCTCGAAAACAAATGCGTGGTATACCTCAATTTCAGCGATAACAAGGTCAGACGCTACCGCGAGAAACACGGTGACAAGCCGATAGACTGCTTCTACACAGATTCTTTCAACGACAAGGCAATGATGGACATCTCCCGCAATGTATTCATCGTGAAAAAAGGAAAAGTCAGACGCATAAAATGAGCCTTGACAAATACGGGATTATGGGATATAATATGTCCAGTGATTTTTTAAGGAGCTGATAACTTGCATAACGTTTCAACTGAAAAAGCCCTGAGCAACCAGCTCGCTTCCATACGTATGGAGGGCTTCTGCTTTTCTGACAGCGAGATCGACAACGTCAGAAAATGCCTCAGCGGCGAGCTCACCTTTAAACAGTTCACTGACAAGATCGTCAGCGATGTAAAGCACAGGTAATGGCTGTATACAATGTTGAGGGCTGTCAGTGGAACTGCTACCCCGATACTGCCGTTCTCATCAATAAATTCGATATCCGCGACCGCGCCGAGCTTGATGCCGTCGAGAAGCAGATAACGCTCCTGCGAGGTATTCAGGCGGAACAGGAAACGGTGTTCAGCGAGCCTGATCTCGGGTTCTACAAATCGCTGCATAAAATGCTGTTCAGCGACCTCTACGACTGGGCGGGGACTCTCCGTACGATAAACATCTCCAAGAAGGGAACTGTCTTCTGCCGGCACGACGAGCTCGAACGAGTTGGAACTCTCAAATTTGCGCGGCTAAAAGAGCAGGATTACCTCTGCGGCATGGACAGGGAAACCTTCCTCTCCGAGCTGACTGAGCTCTACCACGAGCTGAATATGCTCCACCCTTTCCGCGAAGGGAACGGGCGGACGCTCCGCATTTTTATCACACTGCTCGTAAGAAATGCGGGATATGACATTGATTTTTCCAAATGCGACAGCGATATGCTGATGATAGCTACTATAAAGGCGGCTCAGGGCGATACGTCGATGCTCAGAGCTGTATTCGATGAACTGATAATTTGAGACCTCACCTAAGCAAAAAGCCATAAAGAAGTTTTGACTTCTTTATGGCTTTTNNTTTGTGCGGTGTTGCCTTAAGTGAATAAAGAAGAATGAATAATGAAGAAATAATAATTGTTGTATCCGCTTCGCGGATAAATTTAAAATTTATCGCCGCAAGGCGATACCATAATTATTCACTATTCATTTAGAGGGGGTGATATAGAAATATATCCCGCCCTCGCTTAATTGTAGGTTTTATTTAATAAATCTTTCTTTTTAACTTATGTACACAAAATTTTCAAACATTCCGTTGACTATTTATACAAATCGTGGTATAATTATATAAAGTATATACCCAACTACTTCAAGGAGACTTTCTGATATGACGCAATTGAAAAAAAAGCTGAATCTGAAAGACCTGTTCTATATCTTCATTATTCTTGTTTTTACGGTCACCGTCGCAGTTATCGACAGCGGCTACACTGAGGAACACAACGAATCCTCTATATCTATGGAAATAGGCTGGACTGACGAAGACGGCGCTCTCATCAATCTCAGCAAGCTTCCGGCAGGCAATTCAGTGATATCGACAGAACTTCCGGATCAGGAAATAAATGACAAGCGGCTCTGCCTGAAAAGTATCGACACCTTCTTCGATGTCAGCGCCGACGGAAAAGAAATATACAGCTACCGCCCCAAGATACCAAAGCTTCTCGGCAGATCATACGGTATGTACGTCCACGATATCTATATACCCGCCGGAGCAAAAGAGCTCACGCTCCGCGCTGAACCTGTATTCAAGGGAAAAAGTCCGCTCCTGAAAGACGTCGTCATCGAGGATGCAGGCGAGTATATGACTGACCTGCTGAAAAACAATATCCTCGCATTTATCCGTTCTTCGATAACCATTATTTTCGGACTAATCCTCCTCATCCTCGGCATTCCTAACGGCATACTCAGCCGCTCGTCCGGACTTGATCTCATCTCATTCGGCACACTGTGTGTACTGCTCGGATTCATCGGTCTCAATGATACCTATATGCCGCAGATAATAACTCAGATGCCGGCGGCAGTCCGCGTGATAACCTACATATGCCTCATCTTTATCCCCTACCCCGCGCTCTCTTTCTTTTCGAGCGCCTCCGGCATCAGTGATTCAAAGATAATACGCGGTTCACTTATCGTGTGCATGGTCAACTTCATAGCAACGGTCGCTCTGACTTATACCGGCATTTCCGACTACTACCATATGGTGAACGTTTCCCATATAGTGATAACCGCAGGCTTTTTTGCAGCCGCTTTCATGGTTGGAAGCGCTATCGCAAAGCATACAATACGTCCTAACCTTGTGCGAAGCCTGTCGCTCGGTCTTTCTGCCTGCATCGCAGGAGCCGCGATCGACGTTATACGCTATCACAGAGGAAATATCAACGGCTTCTCGAATTATTCGCGTATCGGAGTGCTCATTTTCCTCTTTATCATGGGAATCTATATGTTCCGCGATCAGGTCCGCGCGCTCAATCAGAAGCACAAGGAAAACATCACCTTCATCAACGAGATAACCGCTGCATTCGCGAAAATAATCGATATGAAAGACCGCTATACCAACGGTCACTCCTCGCGCGTTGCAAAGTATACGGCAATGCTTGCAAGAGAGCTCGGCTATGACGAGGACACGGTCCAGAAATACTACCGTATCGCGCTCCTGCACGATATCGGAAAAATAGGCATCCCGCAGTCAGTTCTCAACAAGCCCGGCAAGCTTACTGAGGAGGAGTTCGAGATAATCAAGTCCCATACTACCAAGGGCTATGAGGTATTGAAGGATATCAGCATTATGCCCGAGCTCTCAGTCGGCGCGGGAGCTCATCATGAACGTCCCGACGGCAAGGGCTATCCCAAGGGTCTGAAAGGCGACGAGATACCCAAGGTCGCACAGATAATCGCCGTTGCCGACTGCTTCGATGCGATGTACTCCAACCGTCCGTACCGCGAACGAATGAATTTCGACATTGCCGTATCCATTATAAAAGAGGTATCCGGCACTCAGCTCTCAAGTGAAGTCGTTGACGCCTTCCTGCGGCTCGTCGATAACGGAAAGTTCCGCGCTCCCGACGACAAGGGCGGCGGCTCGACTGAAAACATCGATAATATCCACAAGAAGTTCGGCATGGCAGCCGAAAAAAAGAGTTGACAAGCTCCACCTTCAATTGATATCCCGGCATAATATCCCTCTTGACAGAAACACCGCTGACCTGTATAATATATGCAGATACACATGATGCAAAGCTCCGGATATCACATTACGGAAAGGCTGAGGTCGTATGAAAAAATCACTCATTTTCGTTTTTCTTTTACTGACAGCTTTAGTCATGACAGCCGCCTGCGGAACAGAAACTCCCGGCGAAAATTCAGAGGTAACAACTGCTGAAACGTCAACATCTGCCGCTTCTTCAGCCACGACATCTTCCTCGACTTCAACTGCGAAACGCACCACGAAAACTACCACATCTACAACTGTTACCACTTCAACAACTTCAACAGCTCCCGCCGCCACTGTTGAAACGACCACAGCGGTCCGGACAGAACCTCCTGCGCCCGAAACGGCTCCCGCTCCGGAACCGGCACCCGCTCCCGAGCCCGAATACACCGAAGAGCCCGTGGAGGAAGCTCCCTGCGAGGAGCCCGCTCCGCAGGAAAATACCGGCGGAAGATATGCTGATACGTATCAGCTTCAGGTCGCATACTATGTAAATGAGGAACGTTCGGCATACGGCACAGAGCCGCTCCTATACAGCGATAAGCTCGGAGAAATGGCTCAGCTCAGGGCAAACGAGATAGTTGAGCTGTTCAGTCATCAACGCCCCGACGGCAGAAGCTGCTTCTCCGTTTTCACCGACAACGGCATTCGCTACTGGGCTATCGCAGAGAATATCGCTGCCGGACAGGAATCGCCCTCCTCAGTTGTTAATGCGTGGATGAATTCGGAGATGCACCGGAAGAATATCCTCAGCTCAGACTATAAATATATCGGCGTCGGAAACGTCTCACAGGGCGGAATGCAGTACTGGGTACAGATATTCGCTGACGCTGACGGTATCGACGGATTTGAAATCGCAGGCATTTAAAACATAATAAATAAGCCGGATACTCTGGATAAGTATCCGGCTTTTGCTTTGTGGCTCGATTTACATTTTTCTGTTGTAGTAAAGCTTCACCGCACAGGTGATAAATGTATCCGTCAGAAGCACTGCAAAGAGCGTGAGACTGACAGTAACGCTGAAAAATCCGGAAACGATAACGGCGATAGCCAGTGCCATAAGGCTGATAACAGAAGCTGTGCGCATGGTCTCCTTGCTGATAGCGAGGTTGCGCTCGTCGGTTGATTTTATGTACATATCCTTGAGCTTCTTCTCATCTTTAAGCGCGAGAGAAAGGTATACTATCATTACTATACTGACCAATTCTGTCGAGCAGAAAACTCCCATTACGATACCGCGTGAGAAATCGTTTGTTCCATTCGTGAGAAAGTTGAGTAAAAAGCTAAGTAATCCTGCACTTGAGCAGTATACCGTGCAAAGTTTGATGCGGTCCTTGATTTTTTTCTTGAATTCTTCCATGATATCCTCCTTAAAGGTTCTCGTCGCCCTCGAATATGAACAGCTCTTCGATAGAGATGCCGAAAAACTGCGCTGCCTTATGGGCGAGGGTCAGTGAAGCGTTGTATTTTCCGTTTTCGAGTGAGATTATCGTCTGCCGCGTGACCGACAGAGCGTCTGCGAGCTCCTGCTGCGTGACCTTGCGGGACTTCCGCAGCTCTTGTATCCTATTTTTCACTTTCGTCCTTCTCTTTCTTCTGACGGGCAGCATCTGAGTACGTCATTATTATAGCTATTGCAACTGCTATTGCTGCCCATGGCAGAGCGGCATTGAAAAATTCATGCATAGTATTTCCTCCTTTGATGTAAAGC
>DEDQ01000075.1:6437-8020 GCA_002350065.1 Ruminococcus flavefaciens | reverse complement strand
ACTATACATATTTTTATATTTTAACATATAGTTATAGCCTAAGGCTATAACTGATAATGGGTTTTATATAATTGACAAATATATAATTCCGATGTATAATATAGGCATACCAACGAAATAAAGGAGGAGCTTCAATGAAAAAGCTTCAGACAC
Source organism: Ruminococcus flavefaciens (assembly GCA_002350065.1). Classification (GTDB taxonomy): domain Bacteria; phylum Bacillota; class Clostridia; order Oscillospirales; family Ruminococcaceae; genus Ruminococcus; species Ruminococcus flavefaciens_N. Next base: position 7,867 of record DEDQ01000075.1, on the reverse strand, counting down.
TTGCACAGCTCCGTTCGATAGTCAGAGGAACTGACCGAATGTGCATGGAACGATGTTAAACGAATTTATTACCCACATTAATATATATTTATAAAGATTTTTTCAGGAGGATATTATCATGGCTAACAATAAATTACATTTCGAGACTTTACAGCTTCACGTAGGACAGGAAAACCCCGACCCCGCTTCGGACGCACGAGCAGTTCCGATATATGCGACAACTTCTTACGTTTTCCGCGATTCACAGCACGCTGCTGACCGCTTCGGACTCAAGGACGCAGGCAATATCTACGGCAGACTTACCAACTCGACTCAGGACGTTTTCGAGAAGCGCATCGCCGCTCTTGAGGGAGGAGTTGCTGCTCTCGCAACAGCTTCCGGCTCGGCAGCTATCACATATGTTGTTCAGGCACTCGCAAAAGCCGGCGAGAACATTGTAGCTGCAAACACTCTCTACGGCGGAACCTTCAACCTCTTCGCACATACGCTTCCGCTTTACGGTATTACTACAAAATTTGCCGACCCCGACGATGAGAACAGCTTTGAAGCCGCTATCGACGAGAATACAAAAGCGCTCTACATCGAAACTCTCGGCAATCCTAACTCGAACGCTGTCGACATCGAGAAGATAGCTAACATCGCTCACAAGCACAATATCCCGCTCGTTGTGGACAATACGTTTGCGACTCCGTTCCTCGTTCGTCCTATCGAATACGGAGCTGATATAGTCGTTCACTCGGCTACAAAGTTCATCGGCGGACACGGCACAGCTATCGGCGGCGTTATTGTTGACGGCGGCAATTTCAACTGGGATAAGTCCGGACGCTATCCGTGGATATCCGAGCCCAATCCGAGCTATCACGGCATAAGCTTCTCCAAGGCTGTAGGAGCTGCTGCATTCGTAACATATATCCGTGCGATACTCCTCCGCGACACAGGAGCTACTCTTTCGCCGTTCCACGCATTCATATTCTTACAGGGACTTGAGACTCTCTCGCTCCGCGTTGAGCGCCACACTGAGAACGCCAAGAAGATAGTTGATTACCTCGCAAATCACCCGCAGGTAGACGCTGTACATCACCCCTCACTCGCTTCAGAGCCGAGCCATGAGGTCTACAAGAAGTACTTCCCCAACGGCGGCGGAAGCATCTTCACATTCGACGTAAAGGGCACTGAGGACGACGCAAAGAAGTTCATCGACAACCTCGAGATATTCTCACTCCTTGCAAATGTTGCCGACGTTAAATCACTCGTTATCCACCCGGCTTCAACAACTCACTCGCAGCTCACCGAGGCAGAGCTCGCAGAACAGGGAATAAAGCCCACAACTATCCGTCTCTCGATAGGAACCGAGCACATCGACGACCTCATCGCAGCTCTCGACGGCGCTTTCGCTGCTATAAAGTAATATAGGCAACACCGCACAAAGA
>DEDQ01000075.1:1371-6380 GCA_002350065.1 Ruminococcus flavefaciens | reverse complement strand
CTTTGTGCGGTATTGCCTATACTGTCCAGTCCAAATATAAGTTCAAACTTGCAGACAGCGGGGACCTTTCTCATGAAAGCTCCCCGCTGTTTTCTTCTCTGTTTATCATTTTATCTCGAAAGCATAGTCGTTATGTATCGGGATATCCCGCGATTCTATGCGTTCCACGCTGCCCCACGAATGGTTTTCCATCGACTGTATGAGCTCGTCGATATCGTTCAAACTTCCCTCCGCCTCCATTTCAACTGAGCCGTCCGGCAGATTCCTCACCCAGCCGGAAATGCCGAGTCTGCGTGCGGAAGAGCTCGCTCTCCACCGGAAGCCGACTCCCTGTACGTATCCGTAGAATATGATATGCCTTCTCACCTTTTCCATTGTCCGCACTCCTTTCATACTAATTATATCACAGTATCCATGCATTGGCAACCTTTACAACTTCACGCTCCTCGTGTATAATAGTAGTAGAACCACAGAAAAGAGGCTTTACAATGTATCTGAGACCAGTTCCGCAGGATTCTCCCGACAAACAGCTGATTCACGCGATAAACGAGGAAGCTTTTCCGGAATGGGAACGCTGCTCTGTCGACAGCCTATACGCCTCCGGAGCGGACGGCAACCTCGATATGCTCGGGATATATGACGAGGACGAGCTCGCGGGATTCCTCGCAGTACGCAAATTCGAGAACATACGCTACCTTGCATATTTCGCGGTCGAGAGCAGCAGACGCTCACACGGTACAGGCAGCACGGCGCTTCAGCTTCTGAGCAGGTATTACTCCGGCTGTCAGATAGTGACCGAGTTTGAAACTCCCGACGGCAGCTCTGCGATAAAACAGCGCCGGCGAGATTTCTACCTCCGGAGCGGATTCCGCGAGACAGGCTGGTACAGCTTCTACGACGAGACCGAGTTCACGGTCGCCTGCTCGGGGAGCGGCTTCGACAAGGCGTGCTTCGACAGATTCGTTACATATCTTGGCACGATAGTCCCCGACTTTATCCCGAAGCTCTACCGGAAACAACAGGAAAACAAGCTGTACTATATGTTCAACAAGCCGCAGGGCTGCGTGACTGCCCGCTCGGACGCGGTGCATAAAACGGTCATGGACTACTTTCCCGCTGACATTGCGAAGAAGCTCCACCCGGTCGGCAGGCTCGACAAGGATACGTGCGGACTGCTGGTCCTCACCACCGACGGCGACCTCGATTTCAGGATAATGCAACCGGACCGCCACATCAGCAAGACCTACTTCTTCTACGCGCTCGGTGAAATGACTGCGGAGAAGGTCAAGCGCCTCGAAAACGGTATACAAATGGCTGATTTCACTACGCGCAGAGCCGTTTTCCGCTTTGTCAGGGAATACCGTATCCGCGAGCTCGAAAGCTTCATGTCAGCCAGACGCCGTGACCGCTATATGAAAAATCCCGACGGACCCGCTTTCTCCGGCGAAATAACTATCTGCGAGGGCAAAAAGCACGAGGTCAAGCGTATGCTTGAAGCCGTGAATTGCCGGATAATATTCCTGCGCCGCGACAGCATAGGAGCTCTCACGCTTGACCCGAACCTCTCCCCCGGAGAATACCGTCCGCTCACCGAAAAGGAGCTCAGTCTGCTCAAAACTGAATCATAACACAAAAGCCGCATTGCCATAAGCGAGGACGTGATATATCTCGATATCACGTCCTCTAAAAGCAGCTTCTTTTTGTTTATAGATTTGTTATTTGCAGTGGCTATTTTGACGGATTATTTGTCTTTAGACTTCCTTCATGGTTACTATGCACAAGTTTGAGACTGACTATTTATGCAATGCGTTAGTAAAATATTACGTTCTATGTGAGGAAAACCAATGGTAAATTCAACAATTGTTTGCTTTTGTTGGTGCCATAAAGTGTAGGGATTAAATGATTTTATCTTTCGGGACTTCGATTTCCTTGACATAAAATGTCGAATGAGATATACTTTTAAAGGTGTCGTTTATCGGCATCTGTGATGTTTGACATATCATTAAAGGAGGATATTAAATATGAAAAAGACACTTATTGCAGTTTCTCTTATCGCAATGCTCGGACTTACATCATGCGGCCTGAATTTTGGCGGCTCTGATGATGACAAGACTTCAGCTACAGAGAAGACTACTGAGGCAACAACTGAGGACGAGACAGAGGAGTCCACTGAGGACAAAGAGGACACTACAAAGAAGTCAAGAAAAGACAAGGACACTGAGGCTTCAACTGAGGCATCTTCTGCTGAGACTACAACAACTAAGGCTGACAAGACTGAGCCCACTAAGGAGGATACAACAAAGACAACTTCCTCTGCTGAGGTAAAGCCTGTAGAGGGTCTCAGCGAGAGCTATGCTGACCTCGACAACAGAGCCTTCGCTTACGACGGCAAGGTATTCAAGCTCGGCGAGTCTACATATCAGGACCTCATCGATGCAGGTCTTCCTTTTGCTGACAAAGATCTCGCAAACAAGGATAACAACGTAAACAAGAATTACTCAACAGCACGTATCACTATCGACGTAACTGATTATTCACATATGCAGTTTGAATTCACCAACTTCACAGATTCAAACCTCACAGAGAAGGAGTGCGTACTTTCAAGCGTAAGATGGTATCCTCTCTATGCTCCCAGAACATCATACGACGATAAGCGCAACGCTGATATCGAGGCTGATATTGCAGAGTCTGCAAAGCACGTACAGTTCTCATTCCCGCTCACACTCGTTAAAAGCGACCTTCTTGCAAATGCTGCTGACGGTGAAGAGGATAACTACAACAACGTTGACTACAAGATAGACTCAACAAAGTATTACGGCAAGAGCGGTTATCACTTTGAATTCGTTGAGGAAGGCGACCGTCTTGAGGACGTAACTATCTCATACCTTCCCTGAGTGAAGAATACTTAAAAATGCAAAACAGACAGATACATACGTATCTGTCTGTTTTTGTGTATGTTCAGCTTTGATTCAAAAGAATGCGGCGGTACATAGCTTCTATCTCGTATGTATCAGGCATAACGGGATTATTCCTCAGTCTTTCGCAGTTCGTCGAGCCCGCAAGCAGTCTGATATCCGCTTCGCTCACATTTGCCGGAGCATCAAGTCCGAGCTTTGAGGGGAGCTTTTCCAGGAAAGCTATCGCCTTCTCCGGAGTTCCGCACCCGAGCATTCCGGCGAGCTGTTTCAGCGAGCCGACGAGGTATCCGCTGCCGCGTTTGTCCTGACAGCGGTCAGCGTTATCCAGCAGGAAACGGTACACCTCCGGCACGCAGAGCGCCGCTGAGAGCCCGTGCGGAGTGTGGTACAGCGAGGTGAGCTTGTAGCTCATCGCGTGACCGGCAGTCGTAGCGGTGATGTTGATAGCCTTTCCGGCTGTATTTGCTGCCATGAGCATTTTTCCGGCGCAATCGGGAGCTCCCGCGAGATAGCCCTCCATATTTTCGAGTATCATCGCTATAGCCTGCTGCGAGAGTTCACGGCTCTGCGGAGTTGAGTTCACCGACCAGAATGATTCAATGCTGTGGCAGAGCGCGTCGAGCATTGCCGCTTTTTTGTGGAGAGCGGGAAGGCTCTCGAGCAGTGACGGGTCAAACAGCACAGCTCCGGGGATACAGCTTTCGTGCGTGACGGATATCTTCACGCCGTTGTGGTATATCACGGCATATCGCGTAGTTTCGCTCCCTGTTCCGGCTGTTGAGGGTATCACCGACAGCGATATATCGTTTGGGATAATCTCCTGCCGGAAGTATTCCGTGCTGCCGGACATCTCTGCAAAAAGCTTGATGCATTTGGCGGTATCCATTGCGGAGCCGCCTCCTGCGCCGCATATCATGTCGCAGCCCGAGCTCCGGAAGAGCTCAACGCCTGCGGCTATCTCACTGTAATCGGGGTTAGGCGTAAATCCGCTGAATCTGACGACGGCTATGCCTGTCAGCTCCTCCAGCGAAGTGAAAAATCTTCCGGCAGCGCTTTCCGTGAGGGAGCTCCCGCACACAGCAAGGAGCTTTTTACGTCCTGTTGATGCGAGATGTTTGCCGAACTCCGAATATGCGTTGCTGCCGCTGAAAATGAGCTGCTTATTCATTGACGCCCTCCTTTCTGAGACTTTCACATATCGCGTGAAGGTCGTCGGGAGTATCGGCTTCGGCGCAGAGCATACTGTCAAAGTCCGCAGGACGGATAATGCACTTGTCCGTTATCTCGTTGAGAGCATTCTCGGCGTAGCATTTCCTCTTCTGCGGGTCACCGTCTGAGCAGAATCGGGCTATCTGCGAAAACCACATTCTGCGTTCGCTGTCGCAGAGCTTATACAGCGGCTGTGCGGCATATGCAGAGCTGAACCTGTCAACGCCGACTGCGGAGATATGCCCGTCGTGTATCTCGGCTTTGAAGTCCTTTTCCGGCAGCGGAGCGGTGCTGCTGACTGCCATAGAGCTCCCGCCGCTCATGACGAGGGCGAGCACCCTGTCCTCAAAGACGAGGTCGCCGTGTATCAGGAGCATATCGCCTCTGACTTCCTCAGCAGCGAGGTGCATGGAGTATATATAATTAGTATCCGCAAATAGCGGGTTATGCACGAAAATTATTTCGGCAGGGGCTCCGAGCGAGTTCACGTATCCGCGCAGGATATCTGCAAATGCGCCTGTTGTTATGACTATTCTGGTTATGCCTGCCGCGCAGAGCTGACGTATCTGCCGGCTGATGATGGTCTCTCCGCCTGTGAGCGGAGCCATGCATTTCGGCTTGTCAGCGGTGAGAGCGCCCATGCGCGTTCCCATGCCGGAGGCGAGTATCAATGCTGTTATAATTGTCACTCCTTCCGAATGAACTATATGTATTATATCATATTTTCGCGCGGGATTCAATCACTGAACAGAAAGGAAGTACATTTGTCACTAAGAAAGTGACAATGGTCTGCTTTAACAAATCGTGAAAAAGGTGTATTATAGTATCACAGAAGGTTTGACAAAGCTGCTGAGCCATATTATAATAAATGTGCACTCAATA
>DEDQ01000075.1:0-1168 GCA_002350065.1 Ruminococcus flavefaciens | reverse complement strand
TATTGCTCCCCCAATTAACTCTTGAATTTATAAAGCAGCATATTTGGTCAGCGGAGCATGAAAAAACGAAGTGATTTTAGCAGAATCCGACTGAAGAATTCTGAGATGAGAGCGAACATTTTGTTCCAGTTCATCTTTGGAGCGTGCAGATGTTTGTTGACCGACTGAGCGCTTCAAATCGCTGTTTACAAGTTCATCAGGGTTATACTCCGGAGCATATGGCGGCAGATAGAAAACCTCAATACGATCTTTATGCTTCTCAAGCCATTCCTGAACCTTTTTCGAGTGATGAACCCGCAGATTATCGAGAATCAGAAATACTTTTTTGTGGGCATCACGAATCAGCCTACCCATAAAATCGATAAGCTTTTCGGAATCCATATTCTCTTTGTAAAGCATAAAACGCAGTTTCCCGCGCTTTGAAATAGCGGACAGCATATTGACCTTAAACTTCTGCGCCTCAACTTTTACAACGGGTGTTTTTCCTTTTGGAGCGTAGCCCTTCATGTAATTGGCGGTGTTTTGAATATTGGTTTCATCGCCGAAGAAAATCTCAGCATTTTCGTCATTTGCGCGCTTCGTGATACCGGGAAACTCGTCATTCAGCCACTTGTCGATCTGCTTTTGATCTTGTTTATATGCACGCTTGACCGGACGCTGCACGCTGAATCCCCAGCGTGCGAGATAATATCCGAGCGTTGAGAGTTTCATATCAATGTTGTATTTTTCTCGAATCAAATCACGGATATTATTACGTGTCCACATACATCCTTTCAGCCGAAGCTGTGCGGGATCTTTATCAATAATCATACGCATTATTTCTTTTTCCTGTTGCGGAGACAAAATTCGCTTCTCGCCGGTTTTGCGTCCCTGATGCTTCGGCTTAATTCCTGCAATACCATTCGTTTCATATGCCTTTTTGACATTGGAGACGTGCCCTTCGCTCACGTCCAGTTGTTTTGCAATTTCCTTGCCTGTCATGCCATTTTTCAGCATCCGAATGATTGTTTTTCTGATTTCATACTGCGTTTCCGCATCTGCTTTTCGTGCATTTGCACGCAACTCTTTTTCCATGTCTCTATTATACCATATTTGCGTAAAATGTTCAAGAGATAATTGGCATATCAATAGAATAGTCTGCCGCCTCATTGACGGCGGTACAAAGCTC
>DEDQ01000027.1:3452-12475 GCA_002350065.1 Ruminococcus flavefaciens | reverse complement strand
TAGCTGAAATGAAGCAGTATGGAGACATTTTTACTGTTGATGATGCTTTGCTTTTTTGGCACTACAGCGGTTTTGCATTTATTTACGGAAAATGCAGTGATGTTTTCTTTGAAGATTTATATAGAGACTTTTTGAGTCCCGGAATTAATTTATCCCGACGTTTTGTTTTGTTTACGGCTGATTCCAGAATAGAGAAATACTTCCGTACTAAGAGTGGACTTGTGTTTAATAAGCGCTTCAATTTTGACTTTCAAAAGGAATTTAACGTCACTTTAACGACACTGCCGTCTGAATTTTCAATACGTCGATTTGATGCTGAACTCTTTGATTCTGTACCCGGAAGAATAACTCCCCGTTTTTCATGGAGAAGTTACGATGAATTTATGAAGAACGGATTTGGTTTTTGCGTACTTCATAACGGTATACCAGCATCATGGGCGTTCTCTGCTGCTGTTAGCGATGATGAAGTTGACATTGGCGTTGAGACTGCACCTGATTATCGCCATATGGGACTTGCATCTATTGCTGCGAATCAGATGATACGTTGCTGTTTTGAAGAGCATAAACGTCCGGTATGGTCTTGTGATGAAGGAAATTCAGCATCTCGGAAACTTGCTGAGAAGCTTGGATTTGTACGTGTTTCAGAATACACAACAATAAAAAAGCAGACTGTTTGACAGTCTGCTTTTGTCTTATTCGGAGAGAAATTCTTTCAGCTCTGCGAGTCTTTCCCGTGCGGCATTTCTGCCTATGCGGTAGGCTTCGAGCATTACCTCGGGGTCGTGTGTTACGTGTCCTATAGGGAGCTTTTCTGGCGGAGCGATAACGAACGCTCTGCCCTCGGCTTCGGATTTTCTGACGTATTTCAGCTCCTCGTTATACATTTTCGGACGGCGCTGATACGCTTTTATGAGCTCCGGATACTTCTTGTAGAAAATTTTAACGAGTTTTTCGCTCTTGCTTGGAGTTTTCACAAAATCGCGCGGCTGAGTGACGATAACGACGTTTTTATCGTAGCCGGCAGACTCCATGAAACGAAGCGGTATCGAGTCGGCTATGCCGCCGTCGAGAAATTTTCGCCCTTCGATATTGACTATACGGGCTGCAAGAGGCATTGACGCGGAAGCTCTTATCCAGTCGAGCGTATCGCCGGTTGCGATGCGGCAGTTGTGATAGACTGCCTTTCCGGTCGTGATATCGGTAGCGACAACGTAGAACGTCATGGGGTTTTTCTCGAACACTTCATTTGCGAATGGGTCGAGCTTTTCGGGAATTGTGTGGTAGCAGAATTCAGCTCCGAACATATCTCCCGTTGTTATCAGTGAGCGGTAGCTGCAATAGCGTTTTTCCTTGCAGAATCGCAGATTATAGCGGATAGCGCGTCCGCTCTGTTTTGATTTATAGTTACAGCCAAAGCAAGCGCCGGCTGAAACTCCGACTGAGCCATCAAAGGTTATGTTGTTCTCCATGAGAACGTCGATAACTCCGCAGGTGAAGATGCCGCGCATAGCTCCGCCTTCCATAACAAGACCGTATTTCATCGGTGAAAAATCCTCCTAAGTTTTAACTGCTTAATATTATAACATATAATAGTTAGAATTGCAACAGGCACGGAGAAAACTATCAGATTTTAGTCTGTCTGTTCTTTTCTTTGCGCCATTTTTGTGCTTTTATCAGGATATCATTGATGAAGGAGCTTTTCATATCCGTGTATTTTATCCTGTTGTTCGGGTATTGCTGTGCAAGGTTCTGTTTCAGCTCGGAATAGGCTTGTGCGTCGGCTTTATGGCAGTTGAGGTAATCTCTCATGTTTATATAATTGTTCCATTCTGCTGAGCCGCAGATGACCGCGTGGATATGGTGAGTTCTCACTTCATTATCGCCGCAGACATATAGATATTGCGAGGGGATATCCTGTTCGCGGAAGATGAATCCATTCTTGCCGAGTATATCGTTATGAGAAAGGATATCATCAAAGTCAGCTACTCCGATGACGATGTCGATTATAGGCTTTGCGGATATGCCCTTTATGGCTGTGCTGCCTATATGCTGAGCGTCGATAATTACATCGGGGAGCAGCTCTCTCAGCTTTGCTATTGTCTGCATCGCAGTTCTTTCCCATTCTGAATTATGTGGCTCGAGAGCCACTGTACCGCGGCGAAGTCCGAGTTTCATGATTGCCTCCTGCATATTGATAGTATTAACATTATATCGCATACGGAGCACTGTGTCAACAGAAAAATGGCGGCTGAATCAGCCGCCGTATAAATGCTTATTTTTTGTCTTTATTATCGTATTTGAGCTTGATTATCTTGTATATGAATATCAGTACAGAGATGCCCATAACAACTGCTGCAAAAGCGATGATAGAAACGATTACGATAGCAACAGGGAATCCGCTGCTTTTCTTATCGTCTGAGCTGTTTGACTTGTTCTTCTTTGTTGACTTTGCAGTTGTTGCCTTTGTGGTCTTTGTTGTATCCTCGGTATCAGGTCTTATCTCTTCGTCGTCAGAGCCGCCGTTGTTGGAAAGTCCTGCAGAGCGTCCTGTCTCGCCGATGATGATGCCGCCGTTTTCTTCTGCGAGGAAGCCGGCAGTCCATGCGAGTGAGGCGTTCCAGTTGATAGTACACTCGTTTACAGACCATGCTTCAATGTGATCAAGGTAGCACTTCTGCGGAGGTATCTTTCCCTTTTTCCAGCCGCTTCCCTGCACCCACGGGTCCTGCATACCGGAGTTAGGACCGCCGCACATAACTCCGCACGGAGCCTTCGGGAAGGTATCGTCTATGAGCCATGACCAGTAACGGTGATGCGGGTACTCAATAGCGTGAGTGCCGTAGCCGGTGACGTAGGAGTAGTCCATAGCGTTTCTGCCGAGGAGGTAATCCATGCCGCCGATAACACCGTCCATGTACTTATCGTCGCTGCTGAGGAGGTATGCGAACGCCATAACAACAGAGTTGTCGGCAACGAATGAGTTGCTGCCCCAGATGTATCCCTCGTCGGAATCGTTATACGCGAGCTGGCTTGTGCCGTAGGGGAGACCGTAGCCCTGACCGTCCTCAATACTGAGGTAATCGTCAGCGGCAGAGCAGATGTTCTTGTTTATGGCTTCGGCGTCCTTTTTCTCGAAAGCGTCTGAGTTGAGCGCTGCGCTGAGAGTGCCGAGACCTGAGGTGTTTCCCCAGTCGAAGCTGCCGACAGTGTCAACGCTTTCGCCGCCGCCGAGAGAGGTCGGCATTTTGAGGAAGAAGTCGGATTTTGCTGCGTCGGTGTAGTATTTCTTATCTCCGGTCGTGATGAAGAGCTCGGTAGCTGCCCAGCAGAATTCATCGTCAACGTCGGTATCGCCGTAAGCGCCTCCTCCTATGGATTCGTCAAGCGGAGCGAACATATCGGGGTGCTTCTTGGCGGCAGCATAGCACTTTTCAGCCGCTTCGAGGCATTTATCCGCGAACTTGTCGTCTATGCCCTTCCAGAGACGTGCAGACTGAGCTGCACAAGCCGCAAGATTCAATGTCGCCGCAGTCGTCGGAGGCTTGACTATACGCTTCATATCGTCGTCAGCCGGAGCGATTCCGAGGGCAGTCCACTTCTCGTCGTGAGCCTTATGATATGCCATATCCTTGTAATCGCCGCTGTCGACTATCATGCTGAACATCCAGTCCATTTCCCAGCGAGCCTCGTCGAGGAGGTCGGGGTAGCCGTTGGTATTCTCGGGGAGGTTCATGGTGCCGTCAGCGTATTTGTCCTCGAAACCGTACTTTACAGCCGTCTCGTACTGGTCCTGAAGCATCCAGAGCGAGAAGCCGCCGTTTACTACGTATTTGCCGTGGTCGCCAGCATCGTACCAGCCGCCCGTGACGTCTATGGTTCCGCTCGAGCCGGAGTAGCCCCATGTCTGCTCTATCTCAGCCATATCCTTCGGGTGACCTGCCGCACGCGCAAGAGCGTTCGCGTCGCCTGATGTGATGAGCGAGGACTCTATCTCGATGCCGCTTCTGTTCTGATAGAAGTAGTTGAGCGAATCGTAAAGCATACTTGAATAAACATCGCTTCCGCCGATAGTGATATCGCGGCTTACAGCGCCGTTGTCGGCTTCGAGATGGAAGGTTCCCTCCTCGTTGAAGTCGGAGAAATCGAGGATATGTACATCGTCGTCGGAGTCCTTATCGTGTCCGAAGGGAGTGCTCGTGCCGGAGTAGACACTCTTGCCGCTCTCGTCGATTATCTCGAAGCTTACGCCTTTCTTGCCGTCGCAGAGCATTGTTGCACGCTTTGCTCTGTCGGGGAAGTATCCGACCTGATTTGTGAGTATCTCCGCGCGCTCCCACTCGGCGGGAGCCTTGTAGTCGTTTTCGTCGCTTGTGAGGTCGATGAGCGACATATTGTCAAAGGTTATCTCTGTACCAGCGGGGAAGCAGCCTCCGGGAGTGTACTGACCGTCGCCGCCGAGGTGGAATGCCCATTCTGCAACGTCGAGGGACTGTGAGGGAGTGAATGTTACCTCGACTTTTTTTGTCTCGTTAGCGTTTATCTGTATCGGGTCCCAAGTGTTGTTGAAGTCGCCGTCGCCGGTGGACATATTGTGCCATATCTCGACATCTCCGTCGAGATTGCCTATCTTGGTGTAGTATTTGCCGCTCTTGGAAGCTGTTATCTCGTAGCTTGCCTTGTACTGATGACCGGAAACTATTTTCAGTCCGCGGTGACGGAACTGGCAGTCCCAGCGGTCCTCGCCGCCCTGCGAAGCTCCGCCGGGATTTACTATGGTTATCTTGTAAACTCCGTTGTCGATCTCGAAATCCATTTCGCCGGGAGCAGATTCGCAGATATGCCACGGAAGTCCCGCGCCCTTGTCGAAATCTGTCTGACCGAGCTGCTGACCTGCGTCAGCCATAAGCGGACATATCGCCGGAGCCGCACTGCCTACTGCGAGAACTGCCGCGATAAATCCGGAAACTGCTTTTCCTATAAGCCTGTTTCTCATGTTTTATACCTCCATACTGCCGCATTTTATATGTATACACAGCGGCACAAAATACACTACTACTTTAATACATTTCCGGAAAAAAGTAAATATCAAAACAGAAAAGTTTACATTTTCTAAATACAAACCGACAAATATGCGCTAAATCGCAGGTTTTATGGAAAAAATTTGTGCAGTTTTAGTGCGGCATATTTGCATACTTGTACCTCTTCGCGAATAAGATTCAGTAAAGCATTTTTTCAAGGAGGTCAACACATGGAATTCAAACTTAACAGAGAAACTGTTCCCGCGGCGGAGCTCGTCTACAGCGGGGTTCAGGAGCAGGGAGTAGAGCTCGATTATATACTCCCGGACCACTACCCCGATATTTTCAGACTTGTCCGCTGTGAGATACGTCCGGCGGTGACGGGGTATACGCTCAGCGGCGACAAGCTCTCATACGAGCTGAAATGCGACGTCTCGCTCCTTTACTCCGGTGAGGAGGGCTCGGAGCTCCAGTGCGTAATGCAGTCGCAGACCTTTTCCAAGACTGTAGATATCGGCAGAAACGCTGAATCGCCCGAGATAACTCTCGTTGCGAAATCGGGACACGTAAACTACCGCGCTGTGAATCAGCGCCGTCTCGACGTCAGAGGAGCCGTATCCGTTAAGATAAGCGTTTCCGGAGAGAAACAGCAGGAGGTCGTAAGCGACGCCTCCGGCATGAATATACAGCTCAGGCGGGTCCCTGTAAAGTTTGCGGCAGGCAGGCTCACAGGCGAAAAGACCGTTCAGCTCTCGGAGGAGACCGAGCTCAGCGCCTCACAGCCGGCAGTGAAGTCGGTCATCAGTGTTAGATGCAACGTCAGCGAGTGCGAGAAGAAGCTCATATCCGGCAAGCTCCTTGCCAAAGGTGATATCAGGGCGGAGGTGCTCTATTCCTGTGAAAAGGGCGGGAGCGGAGCTCTTGAGGCGATGTCGTTCACAGTTCCGTTCAGTCAGATACTCGATATTGAGGGCATCGACGAATCCTACGAGTGCATCGTAAGCGCGGAGGTGTTAAGCTGTGATATATCTCCTGCCGCCGATAAGAACGGCGAATACCGCATTCTCAGATGCGAACCGGAGCTCCGCATTTCGTGCCGCGCCGTAAAGACTACTGACGCTGTCATCGTTGCGGACGCTTATTCGACGGTCTATCCCTGCGAGGTCGAATACTCAGCGATACGTGCCGAGCAGCTTCCCGCCGTCTATGCCGAGAGCTTCCGCCATACGGCGAAGCTTGCCGAGGGCGAGAACGTTCCTGCGGAGATATACTCCGTGTGGGGCAGTCCGAAAAATATCAATATCCGTGCCGGAGAGGACGGAAAATCGGTAGTCATAACCGGTATGCTCACATATTCCATGGCGGCGAAGGACAGCTCCGGAGCAATGATAATGCCCGACAGGGACGAGGCTTTCGAGGAGACCATTGCTATCGGCGACGACATAACAAATGCGGCGCTCAGTGCTGAGATAGCCGAGCCGACTGTATCGTATAATCTATCGCCGGAGGGAACTCTTACCGCGAAAGCGGATATCCCCGTGAGAATAAGTGCTGAGAGCGCGTCGGCAGTACGGGCAGTTACTGATATAACAGTCGATGATACGGTCAGAAAGCAGCGCGACGGCGACTACGCGATAAAGCTCTATTTCGGAGTTGAGAATGAGGACGTATGGGATATCGCCAAGCGTTACAGTACTGATGCCTCCGCTATCATGGAGGAGAACGACCTCGCCTCCGATAAGCTCGAAAACGGCGGAATGCTGATGATACCGATAAAAGAATAAGAGAAGGAGTATAACATGGCTAAAGACATATACAAAAGCATTGCCGAGCGTACCGGCGGTGATATCTACATCGGAGTCGTAGGACCGGTCAGAACAGGCAAGTCAACCTTTATCAAGCGCTTCATGGAGTCGCTTGTTATCCCTAACATCAAAAGTGAATTCATGCGTGAACGCGCTCTCGACGAGCTCCCGCAGTCCGCGGCGGGCAGGACTATCATGACGACCGAGCCCAAGTTCATACCCGAGGAGGCGGTCGAGGTCAGCCTCGGCGACGGAGCGACCTTCAACGTCCGGCTGATAGACTGCGTAGGCTACATCGTTCCGAGCTCTGTCGGATACATCGAGGATGACCAGCCGCGTATGGTGATGACCTCGTGGTTTGACGAGGAGATACCCTTTAATATGGCGGCAGAGATAGGCACACAGAAGGTCATAACCGACCACTCGACCATAGGTCTCGTTGTGACGACTGACGGCTCGATATCGGATATCCCGCGCAGTGAATACGAGGAGTGCGAGGAGCGTGTTATCGGCGAATTAAAGGCTCTCGGCAAGCCGTTTGTAGTCATCATGAACACTGTTGAGCCCTCTTCTGCGGAGGCGAAAGCGCTCGCGGCGGAGCTCTCTGAGAAATACGATGCCAGGGTAATTCCGGTAAACTGTCTTACTCTCGACGAGGACGATATACGCGGCATAATCAGTGAACTTCTTTATTCGTTCCCTGTACGCGAGATAAATATCCGAACTGCCCGCTGGATAAACACTCTTGAAAAGGGACACTGGCTGAGGACTGAGATACTCGACTGTATCCGCAGAGCGGCAGGAGATGTGAAGCTCGTGCGTGAGGCTGTGGAGTCTGCGGCGGCGATGTCTGATTGTCCGCATATAGTGAGCGCCTCCGCGACTGCGATAGACCTCGGAAAGGGCTCGGTAACAATCACCGCGGAGCTCGACAGCAGTCTGTTCTACAAGATACTCGGCGAGGCGACAGGCATCGATATTTCCAGTGAGAGTGACCTCATGCCGCTTCTCATGGAACTTAACGATATCAAGAAAAAGTACGACCGCATCGCTCCGGCACTTGAGGAGGTCGAGGCTACCGGCTATGGTATCGTCATGCCTGAGCTTGAAGAGCTCTCGCTCGAGGAGCCGAAAATGATACGTCAGGGAGGGAAGTACGGCGTAAAGCTGAAAGCCTCCGCGCCGTCGATACATATGATGAAGGCAAACATCAACACGACGGTCTCGCCTATTGTCGGCACGGAAAGGCAGTCGCAGGAGCTTGTCATGTACCTGCTTGACGGCTTCGACGAAGACCCGACAAAGATATGGGAGAGCAATATTTTCGGCAAGTCGCTGCACGAGCTCGTGAACGAGGGACTGCACAGCAAGCTGAGCAAAATGCCGGTAGAGGCGCGCATGAAGCTTCAGGAGACGCTCGAACGCGTGATAAACGACGGCTGCTCAGGACTTATCTGCTTCATTCTGTAACTCAAAAACAGCCTTATCTCCGCGGGGGATAGGGCTGTTTTGTATGAATTGCGAATTGACTTTGCGTGAGGTATCTGTTATAATGAAAGCATTCATTATGAAATCTCTGAACGCCCTTGCAGATACGCAAATCAGGAATTGGCTCCCTGCGATCGGGCGATACGATAATGTATATTTTACTTGTAAAGGAGAATCGGCATGAAAAAGTTTTTAGTTGTTGTCGATATGCAGAAGGACTTCGTTGACGGTGCTCTCGGAAGCCGCGAAGCTGTGGCGATAGTTCCCGCGGCGGCTGAGAAGATAAGGTCGTTCGACGGCGATATCTTTGCTACCTTTGACACTCATTTTGAGAATTACATGGATACGGCTGAGGGCAGAAAGCTTCCGGTGCCTCACTGCATAAAGGATACCGAGGGCTGGAAGCTCAATAAGGACATTGCAGAAGCTCTTAACGGAAAAAAGTTCACTCCTGTTGAAAAGTATACTTTCGGCTCGGTCGAGCTTCCGGAGCTCATTATCAGGGAGGCTGCCGGAGACGACTTCAGCATCGAGCTCATAGGTCTCTGCACTGATATATGCGTCGTGAGCAATGCTCTGCTGCTGAAAGCGAGCTTCCCCGAGGCAGCGATAGCCGTTGACGAGAAATGCTGCGCCGGAGTCACTCCCGAGAAGCACGCTGCCGCTATCGAGACCATGAGAAGCTGCCAGATAGACATTCTATAAGGAGAAA
>DEDQ01000027.1:2177-3357 GCA_002350065.1 Ruminococcus flavefaciens | reverse complement strand
TGCGGACAGTATTTCTTCAAGTGCCGCAATAAGGACGTTGTATTCACTCCTGAAATGGTGCAGGAGATTAACGACCAGATAGACCACCTCTGCACGCTGACTTTCAAAAAGGACGAGCTCGATTATCTGCGCTCTATCCGCTTTATCAAGGAAGACTACGTGGAGTTTCTCCGCCTGTGGAGACCTATCCGCGACTATGTAACAGTCAGGCTCGATGATAACGGAGAGCTCTTTATCGAGGTCAGCGGACCGCTCTTCTCGGCGATGCAGTTCGAGATATACCTGCTTGAGATAGTGAACGAGGTATACTTCCGCATGAAGTACGATTACGAGAAGCTCCGCAAGTCCGCCGAGGAGCGTCTTGACGCGAAGATAAAGGCGATGAATGACGGCACGTATACTTTCAAATTTGCGGAGTTCGGCTGCCGCAGAAGGCTCTCACGCGAGTGGGAGGACATTGTTGTGAAGCGCTTCGTTACCGAGACTAAAAACTGCGTCGGAACCTCTAATGTTTACCTCGCGATGAAGTACAATGTTACTCCTATCGGAACATATGCGCATGAGTTCGTGCAGATGTATCAGGGAATAGATTCTATCCCGCTCGCGTATACCAATCACTACGCAATGGAGGACTGGTACAACGAATACAACGGCGACAACGGAACGGCTCTCACGGATACAGTCACAACAGACCTTTTCCTGCTCGATTTCAACCGCTCAATGGTGAATAACTATACCGGAGTACGTCACGACAGCGGCGACCCGTATGCATGGGGCGAGAAGATGATAGCTCACTACAAAAAGTACGGAGTTGACCCGAAAACAAAGCTCCTGCTGTTCAGCGACAGCCTTGATTTTGACCGTGCTCAGAAGCTTTACGACTACTTCTGCGACAAGACAAAGGTCTCGTTCGGCATAGGAACGTTCTGCTCGAATGATACAGAGGAAAAGGCTCTGAATATCGTTATAAAGCTCCAGTACGTAAACGGCAGACCTGTTGCGAAGCTCTCGGACGATATCGGCAAGGCTATGTGCCGCGACGATGAATATCTCGGCTATCTCAAACGCTCCGTAGAGTTCAGACTCAAAAGAGAGGGCTGAGCGGAAAAAAATACCGCGCAGCCGATCTCGCGCCTGTTGCAATTATGTAAATTATATGCTATAAATGACCTTATTCGGC
>DEDQ01000027.1:0-1840 GCA_002350065.1 Ruminococcus flavefaciens | reverse complement strand
GGTCTTTCTATGCCGAACCCTATCGCTGTTTTCTGTATAAGCCTGAACAAAATCTTGTAAAATCGGCTTTAATTCAGCACATTCATCTTGCATTATTATGGGGGAATCCACATCATCTAACAACAAATCGGTTTCAATAATGTCTGCCATAATATCACCTACTTATTATCATCGCTTTTACTTGCGGGCTTAATATCAATCTTTTCTATCGTCTTATTGATCTGATCAATTTTTTCTTTCAAAGTATTAGAGATAGACTTGGTATCCTTAACTGCTTTTTGCAAATCTTCGGTTGTTATCGTGTCTCTGCCTTCAATGAAAGCGGCTTCAATTGTATCTTTGACTACCGCTTCAATATCTGCACCATTAAAGCCATTGGTATCCTTAATTAATGCAATAGAATCAATTCCTTTATTCCATTTTTTGCGCTTTTTTAGGTGAATCTCAAGTATTTTTCTTCTTTCCTCACCATTTGGAAGGTTTACGAAGAACAACTCATCAAAACGACCTTTACGCAGAAATTCCGGTGGTAATTTAGAAATATCATTAGCCGTAGCGACAATAAATACAGTATTCTCTTTTTCCTGCATCCAAGTAAGGAACNNCTGCCCGAAAAGTCTTGTTGTAACCTCGTTTCCGCCCGAATCGCCAACACCTGCAAATGCTTTTTCAATCTCATCTATCCAAAGAACACATGGACTTATGGCTTCTGATAATCTCAGAGCTTTACGCATATTACTCTCAGACTCTCCGACATATTTTCCGAGGAGTCTGCCTACATCAAGACGAACAAGAGGTATTTCAAACAGACTTGCCGTCGCCTTTGCTGTAAGGCTTTTCCCGCAACCTGGCATTCCTATTATCATGATGCCTTTAGGAACATCAACACCAAATTTTATAGCCTTATCAAGATTGGCAAATATTTTAGCCTTTCTCTCAAGCCATTCTTTCAGATTTTCGAGTCCACCTATATCTTGAATGGTTTCGGTGAAATTCACGATTTCAAGCATTCCAGATTTTTTGATAAACTGCTCTTTTTCTTTNNGAGGATAAGGAGCTTGTCCTCTTGGTCTATATAACCGCCGTCCTGATATGCAAGGTTAAGAATTTGCTTTATCTGAAATTCATTAAGTCCCTTGAAAGATAAGGCAATATCGTTAATAATATCCTGTTCAGCATGAATCTCAAGATCGTGCAAAAAATCATTGATAATGTCAAGTATTTCTTCTAACGTCGGCAGAGGAATATCAAAAACAGTAATGTAATTTTCAAGTTCAGGTGGTATCACGATTGTCTCAGAAACAATAAAGATCGTAGCATGAAAGCTATCACGGTACAGATTGTTTTCGGCAATTCTTTTAAGAAGTGCAATAATCTTAGGATCGTTCAATTCGCCGTGAATATCTTTCAGAACATAAAATGTCTCATGCTCAAATCCATCATCAAGGCTTATCCGCAAAAATTCCTCTAATGAGCATTCTTTCATAGGACTTTTTGTGTGAAAGTCTATGATACCCAAAGCATTGTTAAATTCTACTATCTTTGAGTCCTTGCCAACCTCGGCAATTGCTTCATCAATAACATTAAAATCGAAATGATTGATATAGATGATAGAATGGAGAGCATCAACATATGAAGCAAGCGTTCTTACAGCATTTTTCTTCATCTATTATACCTCCATGTAAAGGAGCTTGTGAGTAGCATTGTTGCTCTTATAGTCAATGCCGTCAATGATAATAATATTCCGAATGTGGTGCAGCCCAAAGATAAGGGCATTTTACTTGCTGATGTTTTGGAGAATGGAATGCCGTGGCAGAACAAGTCCTACTGTATGACTGCG
>DEDQ01000078.1:36763-42785 GCA_002350065.1 Ruminococcus flavefaciens | reverse complement strand
CTGCTTCATGCCCTGAGACTTACTACAGTAGGCATAAAGAAGTTTTCAGACAAACATTGTAAGACAGGTACAGCAAGCTACATACTATCTAAAATGTGTAAATGCTATTACAATAGTGGTGATTATGTAAGTTATATTGTCTATTGACATAATACTATCAAATTGGTATAATATATATGTGCTTGGTTCGCATACATCTTTCTGTATGGATTCAAGCGTAATATTATTTAGGAGGGTGTATATGAAGCCGATTTTTAAACGTTTGCTTTCAGGTGTTCTAAGTTCAGCGATGACAGTAAGTGCAATACCTATCGTTTCCGCTCATGCCGAAGAAAGCACACAACCTTTTCCGTAT
Source organism: Ruminococcus flavefaciens (assembly GCA_002350065.1). Taxonomy (GTDB): domain Bacteria; phylum Bacillota; class Clostridia; order Oscillospirales; family Ruminococcaceae; genus Ruminococcus; species Ruminococcus flavefaciens_N. The sequence continues at coordinate 42,430 of DEDQ01000078.1, read as the reverse complement.
ACGATGTTCGCCGCATCGAATGACGAGGGTGCTATTACAGTTAATGCAGGAAACTTCTGCGTGAATGGTAATTTAGCAACCAATGGCACTATCATTTCAAGTTGTAATATGAACATCAATGGCACCAAAACTGAGAATGCTGATGAATCTATGATTTTTATCTTAGACAAGATAGATAATCATTTTTTCTCGGTTTCTAACATAGAAGAACACAATGAGGATTATACTCTTGACGAGTTAAATATCAACATCAATGTGCCAACTGAGGTGCAGGGCGAAGCTACTTTGACCGGAAACATCAACATTAACAATGCCCTGAAAGCTCTGGATAATGTTAATCTCTACGGATATGTCAAGAATACAAATGATTCCGTTATTTTCTCCAAATATGGTGATATTGTCATTGACAGTCAGAATGTCAACCTTAATGGTCTTGTTTATGCTCCGTTTGGCAGCGTAACTATTAATGCTCAGAACCTTAACCTCAATAATGCTGTTATAATTGCGAAAAGCATTGTACTATCTTGTCCGAATATAAATGCTAACAATTGTAGCAACGTAAGTTCATTTGTCGGGACTACATCTGAGGCGTTAGATATTCCCCTTGATGAATTTCGATACATGAAAGATCAAAATGGCAATGGGCTTCCTGATTTCTTTGAAGATAAATCGAATTGGTCACTTTGCAAAGATGCTAACTCCAATGGTGTTCCAGACTGTATAGAAAGTGAGATTACCGAGGAATCCGAAAAAGAACTGTTTTCATATGATGATTTAGAAATTGAATTTGCCGAAGGAAATACTTATTCAACGGTTGTTCAAGATGTTATTTTTCCTTCTACAGAATATGAAGACGCTACAGTTGTTTGGGAGAGCTACAATACTGAAATAATCGATAATAACGGTAAAGTTAATAGACCAAATTCCGAAAAAGAAATCGTAAATGTAGTTGCTCATATAACATACGATGACGAAACCACAGAAGATAAAGAATTTGAATTGACGGTATGGGGCATTCCTTCCTACAATACAAATGAACTCATTGATTATACGCTTGATGATATTAATTTGTTAAACCCAAATTCGGAAATTGAATATCAAGTTAATGAATACGGTAATTTACAAAGTTATTATGGTAAGTACAGTGTTATTCCTGTTCATACTGTTGAAGATGCTATAAACTCGTTATATAATGTAAAAACACTAACAGGGCTCTCTGATCCCAGATCAGAAATCAAGCCTGTGAGTGTTATTACAAACGGTTCCATGTCAATTTATAAATTTGTTCAGGTATATAATGGTATTCCTGTATATGATTCAATTTTTACTGTAGCCACAAATAACAAAGCGGAAACTTCATTCTTGCTTTCTGACTACAAGCCGATAAATACCAACATTTCTACTTCTCCTTCGATTGCTAAGGAATCTGCCATTAATACAATATGTTCACTAAGTCAATATATATCTATTATTCCAAACGACGAAGACCACCCAGATTTGTATATGTATAGTTTTAACGGCGAAACAAATCTTGTTTGGAGCATAAATATATTTCTCTCTCAATCTCTAAATAATGCAGAAGCAGGCTATTATGAAATCTTAGTTGACGCTCACTCAAATGAAATTATATATATTACTGCTTCTGGAGAGAATGAGACTAAAACAGGAACTGTAAAAAAACCCGACTTAGAAAATATACAAAGAGAAATCAAATATACCATTCATGATGGTTGGATTAATGATTATGTACAATTAATTGATCGAGGCAGAAAGATTTATATCAATTCGGTTGAGATCGAAACATTAGCTGATGATAGTCGAGAAGCTATTTATTCGTATGGTTTAACAGAAAATTGGACACAAGAACACGTTTCCGCTATGTATAACGCTGAGGCAACATATGATTATTACAAAGGAAGATTCTCAAGAAAATCATATAATAATAAAAGCGGAAGAATAAATATCATGCTTAATAAATACCTGTATGATAATTCAATGCAAACTACTGGCGGAAATATTATTATGGGTTTTAATACAGCTTCCGATAGACATCTAACTTCTTGTGCTCGTGGATTAGATACTTTAGGTCATGAATTCACTCATGCAGTTGTTCAGAACGAAACAAATCTGATATATGCTGGAACTGGCGGAGCAATTAATGAGGGCTATGCAGATATTTTTGGTAATTATATTGATGCCTCAAATTATCTTGGTGTACCTGATTGGTCTCATGGGAACCATCAAATGTTAAGTGGTATTGGTTTCAGAGATTTGGCTAATCCTAATAATTCAGGTAATCCTGCTCAGTTTGGGGATGCATATTTTCAAGATTATAAGGCAGATTCCTCTGATCATTATGGTGTTCATACCAACGGGTCTCTTTTACCTCGTGCAACATACTTAATGCAATGCGGTGACGCAGGACTTGGAATATCTCCGATCAGCGATCCAGATTTAGTTCAGGATATTTGGTATTACTCGTTATGTATGGGTTATACATCAAAGACTGATTTCTATGATGTTAGAAATAATGTTCTTCAAGCTGCCAAAAACCTTGGTATGTCTTCTTCTGATATTGCTACAATAGAAAAGGTTTTTGATGAAGTAAATATTAAAAAAAGTAACAGCGATGAGGGGAAAAATTACTTCAAAAATAATTGGAAGTATTATTTAAACTCAATATTCGGTGAAACATATGAATATTCGACCGCAATATATGGAAAAACATTAATTGCAGATTCCGATGTTATCAGCTCGAACAATTCCCCTTTATCAAATGTATCTATTAATTTAACAAAGCCTAATGGCGAAGAATTAAACAGCTTTAGCAGTAATTCAAATGGTGACTATGTTTCAAATTATCTAATAACAACTGATATCGTTCTAAATTATACCAAGAATGGCTATCTTACAGAAAAACAATACGTTTATTATAATAATGATACAGATTTTTACTACTGCTCAGATGTTGAAATGATCCCAGCGACTTTAAATGGCAATGGAGTAGCCAGCGGATATATCAAAGATTCTATTTCTACAAGTGGAGTAAGTGGCTTAACGTTAAATATCAGAAATGGGTTAAATAATAGATCATTTGGTGAACCTATTAAAACTATCGTAACATCTTCTAATGGAGCGTATTCTGTAACATTGCCAGCAGGTCATTATTGTATAGAGATAGTTGACAATCGCTCTGGAATTAATACTAATGATGCATACAATAAAACATATTTTAATATAAAGGTAGTTGGAAATGCAACCATTAACGGACAGAATGGCGTTGTATCTAATAAGTTAAATGATAATCAACTTAGAATAGTTTTAACTTGGGATATGTATCCTTATGATCTTGATTCTCATCTTATTGGACCGACTAAAAATGGTGGACAGTTCCACATCTCTTACACTAATAAACAATATAGAGAGAATGGTGATGTTGTTGCAAATCTCGATGTTGATGATGTTGATAGCTATGGTCCAGAAACTACTACAATTTATAACCCAATAAATGGTACTTATAGTTTCTATGTATATAATTATTCGGGTAATCCATCCATTAACGTTTCAAATGCTAAGGTTGTTGTATACGTTGGAAATTCAAATATACCATCTTATGTATTCAATGTACCAACCAGCGGTTCTGGAAGAACGTGGAATGTATTTAAATATCAAAGTGCAACAAAATCCATAATTCCTGTAAACGAAATATCTTAACTGTAGTATAATGGAGTAACAATCATGAAGAAAACAAAAAAAATTATCATTCCGATTATGCTACTATTACTTATCAGTGGTTTTATCCTTTTTTATTTCTTTGATCCGCTTGAATCTTTTCACAATTACGAATTACCTTCTGGTGATAGAGATTTCATTTTATGTTACTATCAATCTGAATTGGGAGCTAAAAACAAAACATATTACATTATTGATGCCGACGGGAACATCAAGAAGACTATTTCAGAATATCCACTTAACTATAGCAAATTGGCAGAGTGGAATAGTCAATGTGAAATTAAAGTTAATGGCAATAAGATTAGTGATGAAATGATTGAAAAAGTAAAGCAGATCAATCCTAATAACTGCAGAACTGTTTCACATGTTGGAGAAAGTGAGATTGCATACCCCGAATCTTGCTACTATGTAGTACATATTAAGGATGGCGAAGTATCAATGCAATCAATAAAGACAATTTATTATAACGGTTCTTTGGGTAATTCTCCTAAAGTAGTGAGTATCTGTCGCAGTCAATATACCGATGATATATGCAAGTTTATTGACAAAAAGATAGATGAATATGAAACGTCCATGTCCCAGAATAATACTTGATGCAACAAAAGATATGAAATATAGTCGATTTATATGTAAAGTAAAATCGGCTAAGTGGGTATTATTATTGACAAAAAATAATAGCACAAAAAATAGTTTCAATTAACCATGGTCTATTGACATAGCGAAAAAGTGTATCACATAAGTTGTTTTTCGGTTTTTGCCATATTGCAAATAAAAACGATACCCTATTGAAAGAAATATGGAGCTGGTCATTACCAGCTCCATTATCTTATAAAAAGAAACAGTGATTCTTATACTACATATTTTTTTATCACTTCAGCTACCTTGAGTATCGCTTCTTTTTCATTTGGATTCAGATAGACATCGTTCAGTTTCTGCTTGGAATACTGCAAATAAGTATCTTCAGTTTCAGAGATCAGAAGCTTAGTATAGAAACGTTCCCAACTGAAATACTCGGAGCTCTCAATAAAATCCTCAGTATGCTCTAAGATATCAGCTATCCTGTTTCCGTCTATCAGTCCGGACTTCAATATCAACCACTCAAAAGACTCGGGAAGATAAAGACTTACTTCTGGATGCTTCTGCATATACAGATAGAGCTCTCCCATTTCAGAGCCAAAAGCCGCTCCGTCAGCAATAACAAGTATCTTTTTTCCATCGTTATCAGTAACTGTGCGCTTTACCTTAGTCTTTCCACCTGAACTAATACAGATTATATCGTCAGATACAACGGCTTTGAAGAAATCATATCCTGAGTTTGAATCCTCAACAATAACAGTTTCTACCTTCTCAGCATCACTTCGCTCATTGACAGTATAAAGCTGATAGAATGAGTTATACGTCCTGCGCATATCGGCGTACTTTCCGGAAGTATGGATCCCGTATATCTCCTCGACAGAGTATGGAAGATTAGGGAGGTTCTCTCTTGTTATGATAACATAGTAATTGTCTGTATCTTGTATCTTTCTTGCAAAGTCATCGGATTTGACGATAGTGTTCTCTTCGTCGATGAAAATGATACAGTCACTGACGCTGTTCAGAACGGATTCCCAGTTAGAGTTGTTAATGGTAAGACATCTTTTATCACAGGATATCTCGATACCTGAGTCTGCACCAAGTCTGTCATATGTATCAATAAGGGATACAAGGGTGGTCTTGCCAGTAGCGCTGTCGCCCCTGACAATAGTTAGATTTCGCTTCAAATCGAACTCAAACTTGACTCTGCTGTTCTGAACGATAATATGATGTTTTCCTTTCATACTTATCTTTCCTCGATTCTGAACGCTTCGTCAAGGTATTCCTTGTAGCTGCCTACCTGTTTATCGGTATTGATAATATACGCACTAAACTCTTCGCAGGAGCTAAAGTCCATGATGT
>DEDQ01000078.1:32097-36694 GCA_002350065.1 Ruminococcus flavefaciens | reverse complement strand
CAGGCAGAGGCGTTGAATATCTTGCCGGAATCATCGAAAAGCATAAGGAGCAGGGTTTTAACTCCTCCAGACAGCTCTTTGACTGAAATTGAGCCAAGTACAGGGCTGTCTATTACTCTTGAACCAATAACATCGGATTTATCTATGTCTTTTATCATTTCTACACTGCGAGGATCAGTGATCCACTCGTCCTCATAGGTATTATCAAAATACGTTGGAGGGTGATATATAGAATTTTCAACATCTCCGAAAACTATTTTCAGCATAAACGCACCTCTTCTCAGCTTTTTCTATGTAATTATTATAACCGATAATCAAGTGTTTTTCAAGAGTTATATAAACTCAATTTTTACAGATCTGAGGTCTGTTGTGTGATAGAAAAAATATGGTTTGGTATCGCCTTTCGATTTTTTGGCTATTTTTCGTTGTTGTTTTCGTGTGACTCCGTGTGACACCGTGTGATTTTCGTTGAAAATCAATGGTTTTTATGGCATTTTTAGTGCAAAAACGGAAGTACGCTTCCTGACTAAGATAATAAAAAAACCGCTATATTTCGTTATTTCACGGAATATAGCGATTTCTGATTGGTCGAGGTGACAGGATTTGAACCTGCGGCCCCTACGTCCCGAACGTAGTACTCTACCAAACTGAGCCACACCTCGATACCTGTAATATTATACACGATTTCCAACTGAATGTCAATACTAAATCCCTATATTGAGATATATTTTATTTTGTTAACTATAAAGGCGGAAATATTAAAATTATACGCAAACTGTTGACAAATCAATTTTCATATATTATAATAATTATTGTGTACTTTATTTGTTTAAAGCTTCACAGATTTATATAACAAAATTTTTGAAAGGTAGTGACAATATGGGTACTAAAGCCGCAACCTTTATCATTCTTGCCCTCTATGTTGCAACAATGGTAAGCATCGGCATTTACACCTCAAAGCGCACAAAGTCAACTGAAGATTTCATGCTCGGAGGACGAAGCGTCGGCTCTTGGCTGACAGCCTTCTCCTACGGAACGACCTATTTCTCGGCAGTCGTTTTCATCGGCTATGCCGGACAGTTCGGCTGGATGTATGGTCTCTCCGCTGCATGGGTCGGAATCGGAAACGCCATAATCGGAAGCCTTATCCCATTCTTCCTCATAGGCAGAAGAACACGTCTGATGTCGAATCATCTCGGAGCCAAAACAATGCCAGATTTCTTCGAGAAGAGATTCGGTTCAAGTGCTCTTAAAACAGCATCTGCTCTCATCGTTTTCATCTTCCTTATCCCCTATACCGCGTCCGTATATAACGGTCTTTCGCGACTTTTTGGAATGGTATTCGACCTCGGTGAAAACGGTCACATTATAATAATTCTTCTCATGGCACTTCTCTCCGCAGCATATGTTACTCTCGGAGGCTACAAGGCAACTGCACTCAACGACTTCTTCCAGGGCATTATCATGCTTATCGGTATCGGAACAGTTGTTGGTCTAACCATGGCTAAGAAGAACGGACTCGCTGAAGCCGCTGACGCGCTCAATCTTATTTCCGATAATAAAACTCCCACAGGTACGCTCGGCTCGCTCTTCGGACCTGACCCCATAAACCTCCTCGGAGTTGTTATCCTCACATCGCTCGGTACATGGGGACTTCCGCAGATGGTCCAGAAATTCTACGCTATCAAGGACGAGGAAGCTATCAAAAAGGGAGCCGTTATCTCGACTATATTCGCTCTTGTCGTTGCAGGAGGTTCATACTTCACAGGCGGCTTTGTACGTCTCTACAACACAACAGCTGAAAACGGCGGAACAGGTGCCGCATTCGACGAAACAGGCGCTCCTATCTACGACATGATGATACCGGAGCTTCTCAAACAGGCAATGCCTAATATACTTATCGGTCTCATCGTTGTACTCGTTCTTTCCGCTTCGCTCTCAACACTTTCTTCGCTTGTTCTCACATCAAGCTCAACTCTCACAAACGACCTTATCAAGCCCCGTATCAAGAACTTCGATGACAAGAAGCAGATGCTCATAATGCGTGTATTTATCGCGATATTCCTTGTAATATCCGTAATCATCGCAAGCAACAAAAATGCTCAGATATCAACTCTTATGTCCTACTCATGGGGAGCTCTCTCCGGCGCATTCCTCGGACCTTTCCTCTATGGTCTCTTCATGAAAAAGACCTCAAAGGCTGCCTGCTGGGTAAGCTTTATCCTCGGCGTTGGCATAAGCATGGCGCATATGATACTCTTCCGCCTCGATATAAGCGCATTCGAGGGGATAAAGAATTCTGTTGCTTCTATTGACTGCAAGCTTGCGCTTCTCTCACCTATCAACGCAGGTGCGTTCGCTATGATAATCTCACTTATCGCTGTTCCGATAGTCAGTATGTTTACTAAGGCTCCTGACGATAAGACGGTTAACAACGCATTCAGCAGTCTTGTGAAGATAAGGTAAAAATTAAGGACGTCCGATCGGACGTCCTTTTTATTATTTATTTTTGCGGCGGATAAGCACTGCAACGAGGTCCGGTCCGATATTGGAGGTAACAACTCCGCCTATGTGAGCCGTCATCTCCGCCTTGCGTCCTGTACGCTTGGTGAGTTCCTTCTCGACCTCTTTAGCGAGTGTATCGTCCTTGCCGCATATCATGATATACGGAGTCTGTGGAGTCATGCGCTTCTCGACGCATTCTACAAGCTTCGGAACGATATTCTTCTCGCCGCGTATCTTGTCGACTGTCTCAGTCGTATTGTCAGCAAATTCGATTATCGGCTTCAGACCGAGCAATTCTCCGGCAAACGCCTTAGCCGCGGAAATTCTTCCCGAACGGCGTGCATATTTCAGATTTATCGGCACAGCATACATAGCGCAGACGTTGAACCACTCCTCGAGGAATGCGACGATATCCTCGGGCTCAGCGCCCTTGCGTATTTTCTTTACAGCTTCGATTATCGGGTAGCCGTAAAAAATCGAGTAAGAACGCGCATCTATGTTGAAGATACGAAGCTTATTCTTAGCCTCGGGATGAAGCTCGAAGAAGTCCTCCTTAGCAATTATCGCATTATTGAAGGTTCCCGAGCCGGCGCTGTTTATTGAGACGCATATAATATCCGTTGCGCCTTTGCTGAAAAGGTTCTCATAGGCTTCAACAAAACGTGTAGGCGATATCTGCGAATGCTTCGGCACCTCATCGGTCATAGAGAGCATTTCGTAAAACTCGTCTGTAGACTTGTCAAAAATCTCGCGGAAAGTCTTTCCGCCAAGCGTTATCTCGAACGGTAAAACGCTTATGCCGTATTCTTTTATCATTTCAATCGGAAGGTCACAGCCGCTGTCCGTAAGTATCTTTATTTTCTGTAGCATATTCAAACTCCTTTACCATGTGTATTGGGTGAGCTTACCCTCGCGTGAGAGGTCGGGATAGTCCCACTGGCGCAAAGCCTCATAGACCGCTATCGCAACGGAATTTGAGAGGTTGAGGCTGCGAAGCTCATTGCGCATCGGTATACGCAGACATTTGTCGGGGTTATCGTGGAGAAGCGACTCCGGAAGCCCCTTATCCTCCCTGCCGAAAACGAGGAAGCAGTTGTCCGGATATTCCGCATCACTGTGTACAGTTCTGCCTTTTGTGGTAAAATAGAAGAATTTTCCGTCTTTGTGCTTCTGAAAAAGCTCATCAATGCTGTCGTAGTATGTGATATCAAGTTTGTCCCAGTAGTCCAGTCCGGCGCGTTTGAGGTGCTTGTCATTTATCTCAAAGCCGAACGGTCTGACGAGGTGGAGCTTCGCTCCCGTAACGGCGCAGGTGCGGGAAATGTTCCCCGTGTTCTGCGGTATCTGAGGCTCTACGAGGACAATGTTAAGTTCATGCATTTTGTTTCCTCACGAATAATAAAAAAGTTTTTGCAAATCATAATAAAGGCTGAGTTCATCATTCAGCCAGTTAGGAGCCAAAAAATGGATATGAAAGCAATCGTCAAAGGCATGACAGCCGGTGCAGCGGTCGGACTTGCTTATTATGCGATGACCTCGGCTTCTCCAAACAAGAAGCGCAGCATCAAGCGTGACGCCGCAAAGACCATGAAGGCGGCTGAAAGCCTTATTCAGGACATTACGTCAGTATTCTCATAAAGTGCGGGCGGATAGTATCCGCCCCCTACATATCAGGATTGTTCTTTCTGTAGCCAAGATAGCTCTCAAGTATTATCACTGCCGCGACTGCGTCCACGACCGCCTTGCGCTTCTTGCCTCGGGTATTTGTGTCGTTGAGGTAATTATGCGCGGAAACGGTAGTGCAGCGCTCGTCCCAGAGCTTTGTCGGGATACCTGTCAGCTCGCCGAGCTTCTCGGCAAAGAGAGCGCATTTCTCGCAGCGCTCCCCTATCGTGCCGTTCATATTCTTCGGGTAGCCGACAACTATCTCCTCTGCACGCTGCTCCTTTGCAAGAGCAGCGGTTTTTTCTATGCATTTGTCGAAGTCCTTCTCGTGTATGACCGTAACAGGCGAGGCGATAAGCTCGCTCTTGCCGCATACAGCGATACCGGTGCGGGAGTCTCCGAAGTCAACTGACATTATTATCATTAT
>DEDQ01000078.1:26917-31979 GCA_002350065.1 Ruminococcus flavefaciens | reverse complement strand
CTGAACAGCACTTGCACCTGCCATCATGAGCTCGATAGCATCGCGTCCGGAGGAAACTCCTCCCATGCCGATAACAGGGATATTTACAGCGTTTGCGACCTGCCATACCATGCGTACAGCGATAGGGAAAACTGCGGGACCGCTCATGCCGCCGACGTTATTGCGGAGAATGGGTCTGCGTGAGTTTATATCTATCCTCATGCCGAGAAGCGTATTTATGAGCGAAACTGCGTCTGCTCCGGCAGCTTCAACTGATTTTGCGATGTCAGCGATGCTTGTAACGTTAGGTGAGAGCTTCACCACGAGGGGCTTCTTTGTCGCATTGCGGACTTTTCTTGTGACCTCAGCCGCCATATCGCAGCTCGTACCAAATGCTGCTCCGCCCTGCTTAACGTTCGGGCAGGAGATATTCAGCTCTATCATGTGAACATCGGTCTCGTCAAGCTTTGCAGCTACCTCAGCGCACTCGTCAGGAGTTGAACCCGCAATATTAGCGAGAATAACAAGGTCCTTCGTGAGCAGGTAAGGAAGCTCAGTTGATATGAAGTGGTCGATTCCGGGATTCTGGAGTCCCACTGAATTGAGCATTCCCGAGGGAGTTTCAGCTATTCTCGGAGCGAGATTGCCTGTCCTCAGGTGGAGAGTCGTTCCCTTTGTAGCGATTCCGCCGAGCTTATCGAGCGGGAAGAGCTCCTCATATTCCCTGCCGTAGCCGAAAACTCCGGACGCGGGGATTATCGGGTTCTTGAAGTCAACACCGCAGACTTTTACTGACATATCAGCCATTACCAGAGCACCTCCTCAGCCTTGAATACGGGACCGTCCTTGCAGACGTGAGCGAAATATTCCTCGTCGTTCCTTACAGTTCTGCACGCGCAGCCAAGACAGGCTCCGATGCCGCAAGCCATGCGTTCCTCGAGTGAGATCTCGCAGTATATGCCCTTTTCCTTGCAGATAGCCGCAATGCCTTTGAGCATGGGCATAGGTCCGCAGGCGTAAACGGCGTCGATGCCGCCCTGCTCTGCGAGCTCGGTAAAGGGCTGTGTAACGAATCCGTGTATGCCGGCAGAGCCGTCATCGGTGCAGAGGATAGTCTCAGCTCCGGCGGACTTGAAATCGTCCTGTAAAATAGCCGCCGCAGAATTGCGGAATCCGGAAATCGCAACAGCCTTTGCCCCGTAAATCTTAGCGAGCGGGAGCATGGGAGGAGTTCCGATACCGCCGCCGATGAGCACGACTTTTTTGAAGCTTTCATTGACAGTGAAGCCGTGTCCGAGCGGAGCGAGCATATCTATAAGGTCTCCTGCGTTCAGCTTTGCAATTTCAGCAGTTCCCTCGCCGCGTATCTCAAAAACTATGCGGAGAGTGCCTTTCTCCTTGTCGATACCGCAGATAGAGATAGGTCTGCGGAGCGTGAAGCCATTTGCGCGGATATGTACGAACTGTCCGGGAGCAGCGACTGCTGCGACCTCGGGACAGGCTATCGTGAAGCTGTATATCTCACGCGCAATAGCCGATTTTTCAGTGATTATGTATTGTCCCTGTGTGTATTTCATGGTTACTCCTTTGCTTAATATGCCTTTTTAGCGCCGCAAGCCTTGCACTTGCCGAACATACCGAATTTGCTTCCGCAGTTGGTACAGAGTCCCTCGCCGCGGAGGTATGTAAAGAGGCTTCTGTGGCGGAAAACATCTCCCGCGTTGAAGGTCTGCTGCTTGAAGAAGATACGGCTGACGCCGTTGCCCTTGCCGTTCTTGCTTATCCAGAACGAAGGATTCGTCGCCTCGTTGTCTATCTCCCATGTAGTATTGCTGCTCTCGAAAACGATCTCTTCAAGTCCGCAGCACATAGCGTTGTACATTATCTGCTCGACGCTTGCGGGGATAGTGATAGTCTTGAGCGAGTCACAGCCGTTGAAGGTCTTGTAGTTGATCTTCGTAATACCTGCGGGCAGACGAACGCTCTCGAGCGAGGTACAGCCCTCGAACACTGAATCAGCTATATCTGTAACAGTATCGGGAATGACAACAGATTTTATATTCTTGTTGCCCTTGAAAGCTCCGGAAGCTATCTTGGTTATATTCTCGGGTATCTCAACATCTTCGGAGTCGCCGGCATACTGATAGAGCACATCGCCCTCGCGCTTGAAAATCTCTCCTTTAAGCACGGGAGTGCGCTTTTCTTTCTTAGGAGCCGGCCTACCGCCGAGAGCGTCCTCCATATTGAGCTTGAAGCCGCAGTGTCCGCAATGCCAGTATTCCATGTCCTTATCTGCCATAAGCAGAGCCTTGCACTCGGGGCAAACCACTTGTACAAAGTCTTTGATGTCAATATAGTCTTTAAATTTCATGAGTTCCTCCTGAAAATGATATGCACGCCTTAGTGCAGAAATACTGCACTTCTTCATACTATGTTATTATTATAACACATATAAATGATAAATGCAATATCTACAAAAAATAATTCTCAAAAAGTTCATCGTTATGACAAAAACACCAAAGCAAAAGGGAGGCCGATGACCTCCCCTGAACGGTATTATTCGCTTCTTGCGGTATGGATAGCTCTGCCGAGCTGTAGAGCTATATAGTCTCCGCGGTTGTATATCTCATCCGTTATCTCGCACATAAGAATGCCGTATATCTTGTTCCCGTAGAAGATATTCAGCGCCGCAAATCCTCTGCACTTCGCCGGAAGCTCGTCACGCAGGAATATCTTGCTCATTGGACCTCTCTGTCGCTCCTCGGGGATAACATAGAGCTCCCCCGCCCTCATTATACATTTCAGGCGGATATACTCGGGAAGCTGCAGACTTGTATTGTTATCAAAAACGACGGGCTCATCGTAGAGGTACAGCGCAGCATTGTCAATGCCGAGGCGGTCGATAGTACGCATGAGCTTTTCCTCTTTGCCTGCTCCTGCTTCATCTGCAAGCATTGAGGCGATCATAAATTCCTGTATATTTCTTCTGTTCGAGACAGATCTGTCAGCAACGCGGCTTTTCTCCTCAGCAATAGCGCAGAGCGCTTCGCTTCGCATCTGCGTACAAAGTCTGTTTACCATCACCATGACTGCCGGCGAGCGTGAAATCGTATTCATAGCCGCCTGTAAGCGCTCTATTCCGCTGATAAGCTTTGTGGCATCGGTATATGTCATTGCTCCCTTCTCGAAGAATATGGATATCAGCGAGGAGATATCATCAAACTCCTCAAAGCTCATGTAGCAGTATTTTTCCGCATTGAGTATCCTCGTCATGAATTCAAGGAACAGTCGCTTCAGGTCGACGGCTGCCCTGTCTATCGTCTCGCTCCTGTAGCGGTAGAAGCAGTCGTCGAAAACGCGGTAGATAAAGGCTTTTTGTGCGAGCTGCATCTCTATCATGGTATAGTCGTACATCTCGTAGCAGAGAGACTCCCTGCCATAGAGACGAGTAGGAACGAGCGCAGACTTTATCTCTGTACCGTTCATTTTCGCGAGCAGTACTTCAAGCGCACGCTGTCCGAGCGAGCAGTTATCAGTCCCTATAGATGAGAGTGTGGGTATCATCTCACCAGCCATATGAGTATTGTCAAAGCCGAACACCATGATATCCTCTCCGGGGACAAGCGAACGCTTGCGCATTGCCGTGTAAAGTCCCTTTGCAACTGCATCGTTAACGCAGAATATAGCCTGTACGCCCGGATTATTATCAAGCAGGCGTTCCGCCTCAGTGACAGTCAGCTCGGACATATCGGTCTTTTCATAGTTCCAGCGTGAGAGCTCTATACCATTCTCTTTCAGGCATTTTATGAAGATATCACGCCTTTCACGCGCATCGGCATTATCGTCTCTGCCGCCAAGCATACAAAACCGTGTAAGACCGTTCACGTTCACAAGACAGTTTACTGCCTCACGAATGCCGCTCTCGTTGTCGTAGTTGACGGTTGTCTGTTCGCTGCTTGTGAAAGTGATAAACACCTTTGGTATATCGTCAATACCGGCATAATACTCCTTTTTGAGCCTTTCAAGTTCCGCGCCCTCTATACTTCCGAGGTGGATAAGCAGTCCGTCTAAATGGCACACGTTCGAGAGCTTATATATCGAATTGTACACGAGCTTATACGGACGCGTCTTTTCGTGGACAGCTTGATTTATGTATTTTCCCGCAGTAACTACGAGCTCGATATTCTCGTCCTTCGGTATGGAATTCACTACATCGTGAACGAGCTCTGTCGCAAACTTTGATTCAAGTTCTTCGAGCATGAATCCTATAACTTTTCTTTTCCCTTCCATAGTCTGCACCTCAGTCAAGAGTGATAAGGTCGGGAACAGGCTTCGAGAAGAAATAGCCCTGCGAGTAGTCGATGCCGTATTTCGTGAGCATATTCTGTATCTCCTCATTCTCGACGAATTCAGCGACTATCTTGAACTGCATATTGCTTATCTTCTTCCAGTACATTATCAAGGAAATAAGATTTGCCGACTGCTCGTCCGTGCAGGCGTTTCTGATGATAGAGCCGTCTATCTTGAGAAAATCAGAGTGGATATTCGCGATATGCATCAGATTTGAGTAGCCGCTTCCGAAATCGTCGATAGATATCTTTCCGCCGAGGAAGTGGATACGGTCAACAAATGCAACAAGCTCGTCATAGTTGTCGATATCCTCGTTTTCGAGTATCTCAAACACAAAGTTTTCGGGGTGGTCAGCCGTAGAGAGGAACTCGAAAATGTACTCGGTTATCTCACGGTTCTTTATATCGCGGATAGAGAGATTCAGGCTAACACTCAGACCTTCAAGGTGGCGGAAACGCTCGAACACTTTCTGTATCATCACCTTTGAGAGCGAATCATAGAGAAGTCCGTAAGAGCGTGCAACATCAAGGAAGCTTCCGGGGTAATACACCTTGCCGCTCTCGTCCTCGAGACGCATGAGGGACTCATAATGATGTATCTTATTCGAGTTGTTGTCGTGTATGCCCTGATAATACGGAACTACCCTGTCATGGGCGAGTGCATAGTTTATGACATTGACCATGTGGTACTGGTCAAGAATGCTCTTCTCGTCGAGCATACCGTACTTGGCATC
>DEDQ01000078.1:23032-26853 GCA_002350065.1 Ruminococcus flavefaciens | reverse complement strand
GCACTGCAATCATCGATAACGCAGAACATCGGTACGATAGCTATATACTCAGCCGAGACCTCAAAAAGCTGCTTCTGCAGCGTCTCCATATCGGAGGCAAACTCCGCGAGCGATACCATATACGACGGCGCAGCAATTGCAAGGTGCCATTTATCAATGCAGTAGATGTTGTACTTTTTCTTTTTCGCATACGTCATGCAGGTAAAGACATAGTTCTTGTACGTCAGATTTATCATGCGCTCGGGGAAAACCGTCTCAATGCTGGTGAGGTCAAACACGTTTATCATGCAGACCCTGTCGTATCCGCGCAGCTGAATATCCATATTCAATGCGGCAGCATTCGGTATATCCTCATTTTCGGAATACAGAAGCTTCATTTCGCAGTCATGCACGAAAGCTTTGAGGCTGTCAGCAATTTCCGCCCTGTCGCTGTGAGTTATGCTGTCCTCGATAGCGTAGAGGTAGTTGAGAAGCTCCTGATTATCGGCAACAAGCGCATCGGTATGCGAAAATGCATATGGGTTGAAGTCCTGAGAGGCAGGCTCCTCGCCGAAAACAGACACGACGAACGAACAGTTCGCGAATGTATTCTTACCGTTAACGCAGGCTATCTCTCCGTCCGTGATACAGCCGCATATGTTGGAATTCGCATACGCTGAAAGCTCCCATTTTACGCAGCTTGAATATATGAGCGAACGTGCCATGCAGGAATAGGCAAAAATAGTCTCAGCCTTTTCAAAATTCTCAACATGGCGAAAAAGAGCATGGTTGTCCGCGATAATTTTCCTATCGTAGATAAACGCGCGTCTCAGCTTTTTGCCGACTGTGACATTGTGGTTGACATATATCATCGGACGCTTCTCGTTTACGTCTAAATCCTGATGTATACCGTAGCTGACGGCATTTATCGGAGATTCCTTGTCAAACATTTCTGCAATGCTCTTATCCGCAGAATAATGGACAAATACCGGTATATCAGGAGTATCCGAGTAGACATACGGAAACAGTACCGTAAGCTCCGGATTCTTTATGAGCTCCGCTCCGGCACCGCTGACAAACTCAGCAGCAGCGTCCTTGCCGTCAAGCGAGAGGATACACGTACCGAATGTATCCGTTATCTCATTCTCGCCGCCCAGCACCTGAACTCCGGTAGCGCAGGAGGTGTACGAATCAACAGCTTTTCCGCTTATAGAAGCAGCTATCAAGCCGCTGCTGCTATATCCCTTTTCGTTGAATACAAATCCTGAAGCGACTGATTTGCGTAGATTCATCTCTGAAGTATTTGCGATTCCGCCCGTCATCTGAACTCCCGGGAAGTACTTGTTGCACTTCTCGACAAAGCTGTATACGTCAAGATATTTCCCTGTCAGGAACGTCAGGACGAGTTTGCTGTCGTCAGCAATAACAGCCTCCTTTACATTCCTGCAGAGCACATCCGGAGGTATCGGACGTTCCTCATCGTCAAAAGACGGCAGTAAAGCAGTTCTGACCGTTCCCTTGCTCATCTGTGTCACAGATATAACGCACTGGTCAGGAAGAAGCTTGCCTCCGTTTATGACAGCAGAGGTACTCGTTCCGAAAATATGAGCTCCCGGAACAAGTGCGGATATGAATTTTGCCAGCTCGACAGCCTCGCTCTCGGTATGTATAGCCGTATGTATACGCACGAGTATATCGCCGTTCTCAGGTCTGAGCATGAGCTGATCGAAGGCGATAGCGAGTCTTTTTTTCGAGATGTACTGAAAATTCCATGTAAGCATCTGAATATCACCCTATTAATGTATATATTCCCCATATCACTATTATATCACTCCTTTATATTAAATGCAATATGCTTTCGGAATTTTTCTGACAAAATGCATAAAAATGAGAGACGCCGCCTGACGTCTCTCAAATTCATGATATTATTTGAAATATGCAACGCCGCTCTCGAAGATGCGCTGGTCTTTCGAGCCCTCAACGTTCTTGCAGATGTAGCTGCCGATACGTTCGGAGTGACCCATCTTACCGAGAACTCGTCCGTCGGGAGAAGTGATTCCCTCGATAGCCTCAACTGAGGTGTTCGGATTGTAGCGGATATCCATTGTCGGGTCGCCGGCAAGGTCGACGTACTGAGTAGCTATCTGACCGTTTTCAGCCATCTTCTGGATAAGGCTTGCAGGAGCTACGAAGCGTCCCTCACCGTGTGATATCGGGATAGTGTGGATATCGCCGACCTCTGTTCCGTAGAGCCACGGGCTCTTGTTGGAAGCTATGCGGGTCGTTACCATCATCGACTGGTGACGGTTGATAGTATTGAATGTGAGCGTTGGAGAATCTTCCTCCATGTCAACTATCTCGCCGAAGGGAACAAGTCCGAGCTTGATAAGCGCCTGGAAGCCGTTGCAGATACCGAGCATAAGACCGTCACGATTCTTGAGGAGGTCGTGAACAGCGTCCTTAATGCGGGGATTGCGGAAGAATGCAGTGATGAACTTACCGCTTCCCTCAGGCTCGTCACCGCCGGAGAATCCGCCGGGTATCATTATCATCTGCGACTCCTTGATAGCCTTCTCGAACTGCTCAACAGAGGATTCGATATCACCGGCAGCAAGGTTGCGGATAACGATAGTCTCAGCAGCAGCACCTGCTCTCTCGAATGCGCGGGCAGTGTCGTATTCGCAGTTAGTACCCGGGAATACGGGGATAACTACTCTCGGCTTTGCGAACTTCTCGGGAGAAACAAGCTTTGTCTCGTTCTTGTACGAGAACTTGGCAGGAGTTGCATCTGTAGTTCTTATGCGGCACGGGAATACCGGCTCGAGCTTGCCCTCCCATACGCGCTGGAGGTTATCAAGTCCGAGTGTGTAATCGAGCGTGTCAATCTTATATGTAGAAGTTGTCTTACCGATAACAGTTTCGTCGTCAGAAGCCTCGCCTGTGAGCTCGATAACGAACGCACCGTAGCAAGGAGTAAAGAGCTGCTCGGAAGTGAGACGAGTTGTGAACTCGAAGCCGAGCTTGTTGCCGAAGCACATCTTTGCAACAGCCTCAGCTACACCGCCTGAGCCGAGAGTCCATACAGCATTTGCTCTTCCGGCAGAGATGATGTCCTCAACCTTGTCGAATACGCGCTTTACGCTGTCGAATACGGGAAGTCCGTTCTCGTCGTACTCGGGAGCGATGTATATTACCTTATCGCCAGCCTTCTTGAACTCGGTAGAAACTACCTTGTCAGCCTTGGCTGTGGAAACTGCAAACGAAACAAGTGTAGGCGGAACGTCGATGTTCTCGAAAGTACCGGACATAGAGTCCTTTCCTCCGATAGAGCCGCAGCCGAGCTCAAGCTGAGCGCGGAATGCACCGAGAAGTGCAGCCATAGGCTTGCCCCAGCGCTTGGGGTCGTTCTGAGTGCGCTCGAAGTATTCCTGGAATGTGAGCCAGCACTTCTTATATGTACCGCCGGCAGCAACTACCTTCGCGATAGACTCAACTACTGCGAGCATTGCGCCGTGGTAAGGGCTCTTTGAGGATATCTCAGGGTCAAAGCCCCAGCCCATGAGCGAGCAGGTATTGGTCTCGCCCTTGAGTACCGGTATCTTTGCAGCCATAGCCTGTGAGGGAGTCATCTGATATACGCCGCCGAAAGGCATGAGGACTGTTCCTGCACCGATAGTTGAATCGAACTTCTCGATAAGTCCCTTCTGAGAGCAGATATTGAGTCCGCCCATGAGGTTTGTCCATGTCTCGGCATTGTCAGCAGGAGCCTCGGGAGCTGTGTTCTCGGGAAGCTCAACTGTGATGTCTGTATGCTTGGAAGCACCGTTCGAGTTGAGGAACTC
>DEDQ01000078.1:19963-22980 GCA_002350065.1 Ruminococcus flavefaciens | reverse complement strand
AGAGTTGCCTCGAGGTTTTCCTTCTTTGCCTCAGCCATGAACTTCTCAACGTCCTCGGGAGCTACAACTACAGCCATACGCTCCTGCGACTCTGAGATAGCTATCTCAGTTCCGTCGAGACCTTCGTACTTCTTTGGAACAGCATTGAGGTCGATAATAAGACCGTCTGTAAGCTCGCCGATAGCAACTGATACGCCGCCTGCGCCAAAGTCGTTGCAGCGCTTGATGAGCTTTGTGACCTCGGGATTGCGGAAGAGACGCTGGAGCTTTCTCTCCTCGGGCGGATTACCCTTCTGTACCTCAGCTCCGCAGCTTTCGAGGGATTCGAGAGTATGAGACTTTGACGAGCCTGTAGCTCCGCCGCAGCCGTCACGTCCGGTCTTGCCGCCGAGCAGGATAACAACATCGCCGGGAACAGGTCTCTCGCGGCGGATATTCTCAGCGGGAGCAGCTCCGAGAACTGCGCCTATCTCCATACGCTTTGCAACGTATCCGGAGTGATATATCTCGGTAACGTGACCTGTAGCAAGTCCTATCTGGTTGCCGTATGAGCTGTAGCCGTTTGCAGCGCCGACAACTATCTTCTTCTGCGGGAGCTTGCCTTTTATCGTATCAGCAACGGGCACGAGCGGATTTGCTGCACCTGTTACTCGCATTGCCTGATATACATAGCTTCTGCCTGAGAGTGGGTCACGGATAGCTCCGCCGAGGCAGGTAGCAGCTCCGCCGAAGGGCTCTATCTCAGTCGGGTGGTTGTGGGTCTCGTTCTTGAACATGAGTATCCAGTCCTCGAGCTGACCGTCGATGTCTACCTTAATCTTTACTGAGCAGGCATTAATCTCCTCGCTCTCGTCAAGGTCAGGGAGAAGTCCGTCCGCCTTGAGCTTCTTAGCTGCAAGAGTGCCGATATCCATGAGAGTCACAGGGCGGTCGCTTCTGCCGAGCTCCTTGCGGACGTCGAGGTACATATCGTATGTATCCTTGATGTAGGGAGTTACGATGCTAACGTTGTCAACATTTGTGAGGAATGTTGTGTGGCGGCAGTGGTCTGACCAGTATGTATCTATCATGCGAATCTCAGTGATAGTGGGGTCACGGTGCTCCTTATTGCGGAAATAGTCCTGACAGAACTTGATGTCGTCATAGTCCATAGCGAGACCGAACTGGTCAACAAATGCGTGGAGGCCCTTCTCATTGAGTGAGATGAAGCCCTCGAGAGTTTCAACAGTCTCAGGTATCTCATAGTTTAAGTCGAGAGAATCTACCTCGTCGAGAGAAGCCTCGCGGCATTCAACGGGGTTTATCATGTAGGACTTGAGCTTTTCAAGGTCGGCATCGGAAATATTGCCGGAAACGATATAAACTCTGGCATTTCTTACGCGGCAGCGCTCACCCTGACGAAGTATCTGGATACACTGCTCACAGCTGTCTGCGCGCTGGTCGAACTGTCCGGGGAGGTACTCGACAGCGAATATCTTCTCGTCCTCAGCAAGCGCGGGGAGCTTGTCGTAGACTACGTCTACAGCGGGCTCGGAGAAAACCGCGGGTATCGCAGCCTTGAAGTCCTCCTCCGAGAGCCTGTCCGCATCATAGCGGTTGAGGATACGGATACCGTTGATGTCGAGGCGCAGGGAAGTCCTGATGTCGCTGAGTACGGACTGAGCCTCTACTGCGAACTCAGGCTTTTTCTCTGCATAGATTCTGAATACAGCCATTTTTATCTTCTCCTTGTTTATATAAATTAACTTTTATAGGCAATGTCATTCAGACAGCCTGCCATAACAGCAGTCTGCATCTGCTCTTTCTATTGTAACATAAAAAATGCGATTACGCAAACTTTTTTTTGGATTTTTTCGTGAAATTTTTATTAAAGTGTAATCCGGAGCGTGTCCCTGATGAAAATCAGGCGAATTTTCGCGCTCGAAGAGCACCGGAACAGTTCGTCCGACAAGCTGTCGGGCATATCTGAGAGCAAGCTTCTCGCCGAGAGCCTTCATTCGGTCGGCACGTTCGTGCTTTACGGCGTCCGGTACCTGCTTCATCTTCGCCGCAGGAGTGCCATTACGCGGCGAATACTGGAAAACGTGTATCCGCGAGAATCCGATACGTTCCGCAAATGCCATTGATTCGGCAAATTCCGCTTCTGTTTCCTCAGGAAAGCCTACCATTATATCAGTCGTGAAGGCGGCTTGCGGGAAGTGAGAGCGTATCCGCTCGGCGATATCAGCGTATTCATCGGGAGTATAACGCCGGTTCATGCGCTTCAGTGTCTCAGCCGCTCCGCTTTGCAGGGACAAATGGAACTGCGGACAAAACTGCGGCAGCTTTGCAAGCCTCGTGAGGTCATCGTCGGTCATGACCTCCGGCTCTATCGACCCGAGACGTACACGCTCAATGCCCGTAACTGAACAGCACAGCTCGACAGCATCGACAAGCCGGATACCCGTTTTTTCCCCGTAGAACGCGATATTGATGCCGGTCAGGACAATTTCGCGCACTCCCCTCTCCGCGAGCATCGAGACTTCTTCGCGGAGCTCGTCAAGCGGCTTGCTTCGGCATCTTCCGCGCGCATAGGGTATCATGCAGTAGGAGCAGAAGCAGTTACAGCCGTCCTGAATCTTGACAAATCCGCGAGTGCGGTCTCCCGTCGGGACATATGGTATGCACTCGAACTCATCAAAAACGCTGTAGTCAGGTATATCAACGATTCTGCGCCTGTCCGCAAGGACTTCAAGTGCGAGAGCGGGCAGCTTCGCACGCTCCTTTGTACCCGTGACGATATCAGCCTCGGGAATGCTCTCCGCGACCTCGGGAGCAGCCTGCGGCACGCAGCCGGTCAGGATTATCACAGCCTCCGGCAGCTCGCGGCGGAGCTTCCTGACGGCATACAGCGACTTGCTGTCGCCGCTGCCCGTGACAGTGCAGGAGTTTACTACCGCCACATCAGCCTCGAAGCTTTCGTTAACTATATCAAAACCCGCATTGGAAAAACAGCTTTTCAGCAGCTCGGTCTCGTA
>DEDQ01000078.1:6889-19874 GCA_002350065.1 Ruminococcus flavefaciens | reverse complement strand
TAGTTTTTGTGCATGATAAATAATTATTCTTTGTACATAAAAAGTCAAATTGATTTCATATTTCTTTATGCCAAAATGCCGAATTTATAATAATTGCCTTGACATAGCCGTTTGTAAGTGGTAATATATAGTTGCGGACAGGATAATCCGCGAGGAAGAAGAAGAATAGAAACCAAACACCAAACAGGAGGTAATGCATTATGACAAAAGCAACTGTATCTCTTCAGGCTATCAACGACGTTAAGGATTTCGTTAATATCGTCATGAAGTATGATTTTGATATTGACCTCGTATCCGGAAGATACGCTGTAGACGCAAAGTCTATCATGGGTATTTTCAGCCTGGACCTCTCTAAGCCCATCGAGCTCAACGCTCACACTGACGACGCTGATAAGTTCATGAACGATATCGCTAAGTACATCGTTAAGTGATCTTAGAAAAATAATTATACCATAGAAAACGACATACACACACATTTTGAACGCTCGCATGAGCGTTCTTTTTTTGCAGTTTTTTCCAGTATAAAGAAGCGATTTTCCGGCATAATACTCTCAGACGCTCAAAAACCTTCAAACGGTTTAACGTCGCGAAAAGAGGTGTTACTATGTGGGATAAACTCGCGCTCATCCTCCTCGTTGTGGGAGGTATCAACTGGGGACTTGTCGGTATATTCGACCTTGACCTCGTAGCGTGGACGCTCGGCGGCGCTGGAAGCATTGCTGCCCGTGCAGTCTATATACTTGTGGCGATATCTGCGATATGGTGCATTTCCTTCCTCTTCCGCAGGAACGAGGAGCTTGCCGTTTCGGCTGACCGTCACTGACCACGGAAGATATCCGTTTCAGCTTTGATGCCGCAGCAGAAACGGATATGGAACGCCTCAAAGGCGTTCCCGATACATTAAAAAAGGGAGACTAACGTCTCCCCTCTTTTATTTATTAGTCGCTAACGTAAGGCAGAAGAGCAATCTGTCTTGCCTTCTTTATAGCAGATGTGAGCTCGCGCTGATGGAAAGCGCAAGTACCTGTTACACGTCTGGGAAGGATCTTAGCTCTTTCAGTCATGCACTTTCTGAGCTTAGCGAGGTCCTTGTAATCTATTCTCTCGATCCTGTCTGCGCAGAACATACAAACCTTCTTGCGGGGCTTCTTTGCGGGACGGGGAGTTCTTTCCTTTTCCATGACAATTCTCCTTTCGTAATATTGTATCAGCATTCACTCAGAACGGAAGATCGCCGTCGCTGAGTATTTCTTCGTAGCTGCCAAATTCGCCGTATGCCATATTATCATTATTAGGTGCAGGCTGAGCAGGTGCGCTCTGCTGTGCAGGAGCCTGATAGGTATTCTGACCGCCGTTCTGGAAACCGCTGTTTCCGCCGCCGTCATTCTTTCCGCCGACGAACTCTACATTATCAACGTAAACGTCAGTAGTGTAATGTGTTACATCGGAGTGATTTCTATCCTGATATTTTCCTGTTCTGAGACTTCCCTCAACGGCGATCATCTTGCCCTTGTTGAAGTATCTTGAAACGAACTCAGCAGTCTGTCTCCAAGCCATACAGGTGATGAAATCAGCCTGTCTTTCACCGGTATTCTTATCTGCGAAACGTCTGTCAACTGCGACAGTGAATCTGCATGATGCAACACCGCTCTGAGTCTGTCTGAGCTCAGGATCGGCAGTAAGTCTGCCAACTAAAATAACCTTATTCATGGCGCTCCTCCTAATGATGAAGATGGATTAGTCGATAACAGTAACGAGTGAGCGAAGAATACCGTCTGAAATGTTGAGACGTCTTGAAAGCTCAGCGGGATAGTCGGGCTGTGACTGGAATGTGTAGATCACGTAGTAGCCCTCTGTCTCGTCCTCGATAGGATATGCAAGCTTGCGCTTACCCCAATCCTCGTTGACTTCAACAGCTTCGGCATGGCGCTCGATTCTCTCCTTGAACTTCTGGATAAGAGCCTTCATAGGTTCTTCACCGTTCTTGAGGCTGAAAACAACCATTACTTCATACTTTGCGGATACCTTTGCCATTTTGTACACCTCCTTCTGGATTCCGCCCGGCAACCTTCTGCGGGCAAGGATAATAGTATCGCTATGCACGATACCTGAATATTATAACATACCCCCTGACTTTTGTCAAGGGGGTATTTCAAATTTTTTTATGCATAGGGCAGGCTCTTGTACAAGCGGTATGCAAACCAGCCTATAGCCGCTGTGCTCATGCTTTGAGAGGCAGGTCTTCGAGCTTGTATAGTCCGGCATCGACCTTCTGTATGACAAGGGCGTCGTTGGGAGTAATTCCTGCATTTCCGTCCACGTCAGCGTTCAATACTCCGTCGGGCTCGAGCATATACTTATCACGGTTGCCGATATATTGGAGGATAGCTGTCGCATCGGCAATCGTAACGTTTCCGTCGAGATTAGCGTCGCCATAGCGCTTGGACTTGTTCTCCCCTGACGTTGTGACAGTCGTAGTAGTTGTCGTCGCTGAGGGCTGGATATTCTCTTTGACCTCAGCCATGCTCGGCTTGACATCGCCCCACCATGCCCACCAGTTATTGTCGCCGGTGCGGTACTGGTCAACGCGCTTATCGTTAGTCCACGAGAACTCATTGTCGTAAAGATGTCCCTCCTCGTAATACCAGTGAGCAAGAGCGATTATCTCGTCGGGATAGTTCTTGTAATATCCCTCGTTATCGCCGGTATAGTCGCACCAGCCGGTATTGAAGCCCTTGAGAGCTCCGCGGACTACCTGATAGCCTTCAAGCCCCTCTTTATTTATGCCTATCTCGACAAAATGGAGTATCTTACGTATTCCCATGTGATTCGATATGATAGCATCATAGAATGTGGATTCGCTCAGGCTGTACTGGTACATCTCGGGGACATTGTCCTCGGGCATAAACGTAGGGTCACAGCCGGAAAATGCGGTCACAGCAGTCTGCAACGTACCATAGGCGTGTGCAGAGCTAACGCCGAAGCCCTGACCCTGAGCAGTTTCAACGTCGGCGCCGTCACCGTTTCCGCCGAGCGTGGATTCGCGTGTTCCTACTCCGAGGAAAAGAGCGTATACCTTTTCGCGGTCCTCCTGACCAAGTCTCACGCGGAGCAAGTCCCAATGCTCGTCTATCTCCTTGTAGAGCGCGTACTTGACCTCCTGAACGGTCATCTCGTGGTTTATCCGGCGTATCTCCTCCGTTGAAGCGTCAGCGGGAGTATTGCGCTCGCCGTAGTTGAACGGGTTGCCAACTCCCTCAGCCTGTACATCGCGTGAAGGGTCGTGAGCTATCTCGGAAGCCGCAAGCACCGGAGCAGAAGCCGCTCCGAGAGCCATTACCATTGCCGCAGCAAATCCGATAATGCGTGTGTGTATCTTCATGTCTGAATCTCTCCTTTGCAGAATTTTTCCGGTCAAATCAGTAATTTCATTATATCACACATGACATTGAAATGCAAATCGTTTATTGCGCAAATCAGCATTACGGACTTACGAAAAAATCCTCAAAAAAAGTTTATATACCTCTTGCAAATAATTTGGATATATTGTATAATAAAAGTGTCTGCGGTCATATTGCAGGCGTACTAACTCTTATTTAAAGGAGCTTTTTATGAAAAAACTGAACGGAATCAAGCTGAAACACCGTAAAAATACGGAAAACAGCGCTACCGTCGAGTTTCCTGTTCCGGCAAAGGTGAGGATACCCATGTCAATGCACATGGGAGCTCCCTGTGACCCTATCGTCAAGGTCGGCGACGAGGTCAGAGTCGGACAGAAAATAGGCGAATCCGGCGCTGCATTCAGCGTGCCGGTGCATTCGAGCGTTTCCGGCGTGGTAAAGGCTATAACCGATTACCGCAACGCTATGGGCGCAGTATGCAAGGCTGTTGAAATAGAAACTGACGGCAAACAGGAGCTCTCCGGCGATATCAAGCCGCCTCCGTGCGCGACAAAGGAGGACTTCATCAAGGCTGTCCGTGAAAGCGGAGCAGTCGGTCTCGGCGGAGCGGGCTTCCCGACTCATATCAAGATGAATCCAAAGGCTGAGATAGATACACTTATTATTAACGGCGCCGAGTGCGAGCCCTATATAACTGCCGATTACCGAGAAATGATAGAGCACCCGCAGGACGTCATCGGCGGAATTGATCTCGTCAAGAAAAAGCTCGGCATAAAACAGGCTAAGCTCGCTATCGAAGCCAACAAGCCCGAGGCTATCAAAAACTTCACGGAAATGGCTGCAAACGACGATACTATCGACATCGTAACGCTCCCCTCCTCTTATCCGCAGGGAGCCGAAAAGGTCATCATCTACAATTCGACCGGCAGGATAGTCAACGAGGGAACTCTCCCCGCCGACGCCGGTGTGATCGTTATGAACGTATCGACTGCGGCTTTCCTCTACCGCTACTGCAACAGCGGCATACCGCTTGTTTCCCGCCGCATGACAGTCGACGGAAACGCTGTCGGCGAGCCTAAGAACGTATCCGTCCCGATAGGAACATCCTTCCACGACGTTCTTGACTTCTGCAAAACCGATATCGACGCGCTGAAAAAGGTCATTGCCGGCGGTCCGATGATGGGAATGTCTGTGCCTGATATTGATATGCCCGTTGTAAAGACCTCAAACGCCCTGCTCGCATTCAAGAGCTACGACGAGCGCAAGACCTCAAGCTGTATCCGCTGCGGAAGATGCGTTGACGTATGCCCGCTCGGACTGATGCCCGCAGAGATCGACAAGGCTTACCGCATCAAGGATATCGATGACCTCAAAAAGCTCAAGGTCATGCTCTGCATGAACTGCGGAAGCTGCACATATGTCTGTCCCGCTAACAGAAAGCTTGCCGAGACAAATCAGCTCGCCAAGTCGCTGATACCGAGAAAGTGAGGTGCGGAAAATGAACAGACTTATCGTATCTCCGTCACCCCATGACGAGAACTACTTAAAGACCTCGACGATAATGCTCAACGTCATTATCGCTCTTCTGCCCGCGTATATCGCAGGCTGTGTATACTTCGGACTTCGTGCAGTCGCAGTCGGAGCTATATGCATCGGCTCATGTGTGCTCTTCGAGTTTCTCTGCCGAAAGCTCATGAAGCGCGAAAACACCATTGCCGACCTCTCCGCAGTTGTCACCGGACTCCTCCTTGCGATGAACCTCCCGGCTTCTATCCCGCTGTGGATACCTGTTATCGGCTCATTTGTGGCTATAGTTGTTGTCAAGCAGCTCTTCGGCGGATTGGGTCAGAACTTCGCAAACCCCGCTATCACGGCTCGAATCGTACTTATGGTAAGCTTCCCTGCCGCAATGACGAAATGGACCGAGCCTTTTACTCATACCGACCTCGACGCTATTTCAAGCGCTACTCCCCTCCCGCTTGCAGGAACTGACAATGCAGCTTCATACCTCGACCTCTTCATCGGAAAATGCGGAGGCTGTCTCGGCGAGACCTGTGCTGCTGCGCTCCTCATCGGAGGTCTATACCTCGCAGCAAGAAGAATAATCAACCTTGCCGCTCCGCTCTCATTTATCGGCAGTCTGTTTATCCTCTCATGGATAGGCGGCAGCGACCCCGTATACCAGATTCTCGCAGGAGGCGTATTCATCGGAGCTTTCTTCATGGCTACCGACTATGCAACAACTCCTATCACTACCAAGGGCAAGATAGTATTCGGTCTCGGCTGCGGAATCATAACATTCGTTATCCGCAGATTCGGCTCTTTCCCCGAGGGCGTGTCGTTCTCGATACTGCTCATGAACGTGCTCACGCCGTACATAGAGCAGCTCACCCGCACAAAGGTGCTCGGAGCAAAGGAGGCTGAGAAGAATGAATAAGATCATACCCTCAGTCGTACTGACAATTATATGCGTAGTCGCTTCGCTCCTGCTCGTATTTGCGCATGACCTCACAAAGGAAAACATCGACAAGCAGAAGGAGCTCAAGTTCAGCTCGAGCGTTGAGGCTCTTTTCGGCAAGACCGAATCCAAGCTCGTTGAGGGAGACTTCGGCGACGGTATCGAAGCGATAGCTGTAACTCCCGACGGCAAGACCGCAGTTCAGGTAACTGCTGACGGCTACTCAAAGGGAGGCATAAACATACTCGTCGGCATTGACGAAAACGGAAGCATCTCGGGTATCGAATTCGTATCCCTCGGAGAAACTCCCGGTCTCGGCTCGAAGGTGCGCGATATACCGACCTTCCGCGAGCAGTTCTACGGCAAAAAGGATTCCGGCGAGATACAGCTCGACGCCGTGAGCGGAGCTACTTTCTCCTCGCGCGGAATGGAATCCGCAGTCAAGAAGGCTCTTGACACCTACAATAACAACAAGGAGGCGATACTCAATGCCGGAAAATAAAAAGCCGCTCATCAGTGAGCTCACAAAGGGCATAATCAAGGAAAACCCGACCCTTGTAATGCTTCTCGGAATGTGTCCGACCCTCGCCGTTACAACTCAGGCGATGAACGGACTCGGCATGGGTCTCGCAACAACATTCGTGCTTCTCGGCTCGAATATAGTTATATCGGCACTGCGAAAGGTCATACCTGACAAGGTGCGTATCCCTGCTTTTATCGTCATAATCGCGAGCTTTGTTACTCTCATAGGTTTCCTGCTCGAAGGCTTCGTGCCCTCGCTGTATGACAGTCTCGGCATCTATCTCACGCTCATCACCGTTAACTGCATAATCTTCGGCAGAGCTGAGATGTTCGCAAGCAAGAACAACGTCGTTGCATCGGCGCTCGACGCCATAGGAATGGGAATCGGCTTCACTATCGCTCTCTTCATCATGGGAAGCATACGTGAGATAATCGGCGCGGGCCAGTGGCTCGGCATGGACATTCCCGTTATACACTCGAATCCGATGCTGCTCTTCATCATGCCGGCAGGAGGATTCTTCACTCTCGGCTGCATAATCGCGGCTGTGAACAAGCTCACAAACAAGAAGCCGCCTCTCGAGATAGAGTGCGGCGGCTGTGAAGGCTGTCCCATGGCGGACAAATGCAGTTCAAAGGAGGAGGATAAAAAGTGAAAACTTTAGGTGTTATACTTCTCTCGGCGATGCTGACAGATAATTTCGTACTCTCAAAATTCATGGGTATATGCCCGTTTCTCGGAGTTTCAAAGAAACTCGACAGCGCAAGCGGAATGGGAATCGCAGTAACCTTTGTAATGCTCTGTGCGACCTGCGTTACCTACCCGATACATCACGGCATACTCGTTCCGAACGGACTCGAATACTTCGATACAGTCGTGTTCATACTTGTTATCGCTCTGTTCGTTCAGCTTGTTGAGACGGCGATGAAAAAGACCATCCCCTCGCTGTATAAGTCTCTCGGCGTATACCTGCCGCTTATCACGACAAACTGCGCGGTGCTCGGAGTTACAGTCCTCAACATCGACAACAATTACACATTCGTTCAGTCACTTGTAAACGCACTCGGAGGCGGACTCGGCTTCATGCTCGCTCTCGTCATCTTCTCAGGAGTCCGCAGAAAGCTCCAGTATGCGGATATCCCCGAGACCTTCAAGGGCGTACCTGCTACTCTTGTGGCTGCGTCTATCGTCTCTGTAAGCTTTATGGGCTTCTCGGGACTGTTCAACTAAGGAGGTGCGGACATGGATTATCTGATTCCAGCTCTTATTCTCGGCGGCTGCGGTATCCTCGCAGGAGTCCTGCTGACTGTGGCTTCCAAGGTCTTTTACGTCAAGGTAGATGAGCGCGTCACAAAGATAAGCGAATCCCTTCCGCAGGCAAACTGCGGCGCCTGCGGATTCGCAGGCTGTGCCGACTATGCTGACGCTATCGTAAACAAAGGTGCAGCTACAAACCTCTGCCGTCCCGGAGGAGCTGACGCTGCCGGCAAAATTGCCGCTATCCTCGGAACTGCCGCTGCTGAGGTCGTTCCTATGACTGCGGTAGTTCACTGCTCGGGCGACTGCAATGCCACTCAGCCTCAGTTTGATTTCGACGGAGTTCAGTCCTGCAAGGCTGTGAAGCGCTTCTACGGCGGAAACGGCTCGTGTAAGTTCGGCTGTATCGGTCTCGGCGACTGTGCGGCCGTCTGCGAGCACGACGCTATCAAAATTGAAAACGGCGTTGCCAAAGTAAATCCCGCTCTCTGCGGAGCGTGCGGACAGTGTGCAGCAGCCTGTCCCAGTCAGCTCATAAGCATCAAACCCAAGAGCAAGCACATCGACGTTCTCTGCTCGTCCGGAGATAACGGCAAAGCGACCAAGCTCGCTTGCAAGAACGGCTGTATCGGCTGCAAGATGTGCGAGAAGAAATGTCCGACCGGAGCCATAAAGGTCGAGAATTTCCACGCTTCTATCGACTATGATAAATGCGAAAACTGCGGCGAGTGCATGAACGCCTGTCCTGTAAAGGTCATTCACGCCTGCAAATAAGCAAAAAAGACGTCCGGAAAGGACGTCTTTTTTATTATGTCACCGCTCACGCGGCATTGTTCACCTTAAATGTGATCTCAGAAAAGCATGGGCATGAGTGTGTAGTAAGNNCTGCTTGAACCTGAGAATGCACCGAGCATACCACAGCAGCATCCGCCGAGTAATGAAACAGCTAAAGTGATACCAGCAGTGATGAGATATGTCTTACCAGCCTTCTTGTTACCCTTGTTGATCTCGATGATACCGAGAATGATACCTACGATAGGGAAGAATACAGTAAGGATAATGAGTCCTACGTTAGCTTTTTCCTCACCCATGTTGAAGTTGGGCTGGTTCTGCGGGCTAACAGGAGTTCCGCAATTAGGACAAACGACAGCCATATCAGCTATTTCGCGTCCGCAATTTGGACAGATCATAATAAACCTCCTAAAAATAATTATATCACAGGAGCAAGCTCCGTATGAACATCAGATATCAGACTGCACTGAAAAAGCTCAGCACTGCCGGAACGAATACAGCGTGCGAGGAATGAGCCTGACTTGCCGACTCAGCCGCTGACATACCAACTCCTAAAAACAGAACGAGGATGAGCGGCAGAATAGTAGTTAAAAACACCACCAAAAGGGTAAACGCCGTAATGCATATCGCGGAAATAATACCGGTTTTGAGGTATGCGCTTCCGGCACGTATCCTACCGTTATTTTTTTCCATAATTCCCATAATGATGCCGACTATCGGCAGTATTACCGAAACAATGATCATGAGTTTATCAGCAGGTTCATTCGGATCAACAGGAGCTTTTCCGTTTGCGCTGAAATTCTGTGTAGGAGCTCCGCAGTGAATACAGACAGCAGCTTTATCATCGATCGACTTTCAACAGTTAGAACAAAACATGACAAGTCCCCCATATCATTATGCAAAATCAATTGATACCATATTAATAATTTATATCACAACAATGACGAATACGTGATATATTTGTGATAAAACAGTGAAATCAGTCAAATAATAATCAAAAAGCAGCTACATTTCTGCAACTGCCATTGATCTACCTGTATCACAAGGTATCATCCTCTCATGATTCAATTATACCACTTTGACGCCGGAATTTCAATTCTCAGATTATACAAAATATTATAATATTACTATTCATATTGACTAAATGCATAATCAGCCGACCATTTCTTTGTATCATGCGACAATTTTTGATTACAAGCAGTAAACCCTGTTTTTTCCACTCATACATCAGCATCAGAGTGATATAATACTATCACGGCATCAACAATTAATCCAAAGGAGATAATAAAAATGAGCAATAACAGCAATAATAACAAGGGCGAAATGACACAGAAGGGCAGAGAGGCTCTNNGAGAGATTCAAGATGGAGTCTGCAAGCGAGCTCGGTGTTGACCTCAAGTCAGGCTACAACGGCGACCTCACATCACGCGAAGCCGGTTCTATCGGCGGTCGCATGGTGCAGAAGATGATCAACTCATACAAGATGCAGTAACAATACCTTCATGATATCTTTTCCTCACGGGGAGCGCTTCATGCGCTCCCCTTCTTTGTGTCATACCAACGGCTTTCAGCATATAATGCAGAAAAAGTCCAAGGAGGTCGCTATGGACAGTATTATCATCACAGCTGCCGTTATCCTCGCCGTGATTTGCATCATCGAGATAGTCTTGTTCTTTCTCAGCTCGCCTGCAGCCGGAACTCCCGCGTATGTATCAGTCCTGCCTGTGTTTGAGAATGACACCGAGCTTTCCGAGCGTCTCGAATACCTTGCAATAAAAAGCTGCGGCAGGCGGAAAGTCGTAATCGTTGATTATTCGGCAACTCCTGAACAGGAAGAAATGTGCCGCGGATTTGTGAAGAATTCTCCCGATGCAGTATTTATCCCCGCATCTGAGCTTGAAAAAACGCTTAAGGAAATGTTTTCTGCGTAGTTGCATTTTTACTTTTTATATGGTATAATGTAATTTGATACTGTGAAAGGGGTGATATGCTTGCAGACTGGTGTTCTTCATATCGAAGGTGCTGTTGAGACCGTTCTGTTCCGGAACGAATCAAACGGCTATGCAGTTCTCGACCTCGATGCCGGCGGCGAGCTTATCACCGTTGTCGGCTCGCTCGGCGAAGTTGAGGAGGGAGAGATACTCATTCTCGAGGGCTCATACGAGACTCACCGCAAGTTCGGGACTCAGTTTCACGCCGAATACTGCGAGCGAAAGCTGCCTGATACCGTCGTGAACATTGAAAAATACCTCGCTTCCGGAGCTATCAAGGGCATCGGTCCCGCACTCGCGAAGAGGATAGTCAACGTGTTCGGAGCAGCTACTCTCGACATCATCGAGAACGCTCCATACAGACTGAGCGAGGTGCGCGGCATATCGCAGAAAAAATGCGACGAGATAGCTGACGAAGCACGCAAGCTCTTCTCGCTGAGACTTATAATGTCTTTTCTGTCGCAGTATGAAATCAAGTCCAGCTACGCGATGAAGGTCTACCGCAAGTTCAGCACTGACGCAATGGAGCTCATCAAAAACGACCCGTACATTCTGTGCGGAGACCGTATCGAGCTCGAATTTGAAAAAGCTGATTCTATCGCTCACGACCTCCGCATAGCCAAAAACGACAACAAGCGCGTCATCGCGGGTATGCAGTATATCCTCCGCGCAAATGCGGCAAACGGACATTCATGTCTGCCGCTTTCGGTGCTTCTGAAGCTAACTACTCCCGCTCTTGATATTTCCGAGCAGGATTTTTACAGCTCCTACAATGCGGCTCTCGACGATAACGACCTGTTTGAATACATAAAAAACGACCGTGAATACGTCTATCTGCCCGACTATTATTACGCCGAGCAGTTCATCGCCGACCGCATTCACGTACTGCGCGATTTCTCCTCGCCTGAGGATTTCAACTATGATTCCATGATAGATATCGAGGAAGAGGAACACGGCATAAGCTACGAAACGCTCCAGCGACAGGCTATAACCACGGCAATTTCCCGCGGACTCATGGTCCTGACGGGCGGTCCCGGTACCGGTAAGACCACAACTCTCAACGCCATAATCTCAATTTTCGAGAAAATGGGCAACCGCGTTCTCCTTGCAGCTCCTACCGGACGAGCTGCCAAGCGTATGTCAGACCTAACGGGCTACGAGGCAAAGACGATACACCGTCTGCTCGAGGTTGTCTACGATATGGGAGATACTCCCATATTTGCCCACAATGAGAATAATCCCCTCGACTGCGACGTCCTCGTTATCGACGAGATGTCAATGGTCGATTCAATACTGTTCGAGAAGCTTCTCCGCGCGGTAAGGCTCGGCTGCAAGCTCATCATGGTAGGAGATTTCCACCAGCTCCCCTCAGTCGGAGCGGGCAACCTCCTCGAAGACATCATACACAGTCAGGCTGTGCCTGTAGTGGAGCTCACCGAGATATTCCGTCAGGCGCGGAAAAGCTGCATCATAACAAATGCGCATAAGATAGTCTCAGGCGAATACCCCGACCTTTCGCGCACCGACAGTGATTTCTTCTTCATGCGGCGTGACGACTACGAAAAGGCTCTCGACCTGATAGTTGACCTTACCCGCCGCCGGCTGCCGAATGCATACGGCTACTCCCCCACCGAGGACATACAGATAATAACTCCCTCACGCAAGGGCACTGTCGGCACAATCGAGCTGAACAAGCTGCTTCAGGCGAAGCTGAATCCTCCCGAAAAGGACAAGCGCGAATACCGCGGATTCGTCTATACCTACCGCGTCGGCGACAAGGTCATGCAGACCCGCAACAACTACGATATCGTCTGGAGCCGCGGCTCAGAGCAGGGCGCCGGCATCTTCAACGGCGACATCGGAAAGATAATCTCTATAGACCTTGCGGCTCAGTCCGCTAAAGTCGATTTCGACGGCAGAGAAGCCTCCTACCCGTTTGACATACTCCCCCAGCTCGAGCTCGCATACGCGATAACGGTGCATAAAAGTCAGGGCTGTGAGTTTGAAGCGGTGATAATGCCGGTCATGGGCGGATTTGAGAAGCTCAGCTACCGCAATCTGCTGTACACAGCCGTAACGAGAGCGAAGAAGCTCCTGATACTTGTCGGCTCGGAAGAAAAGATACATAAAATGGTGGATAACGACCGCAGAACAAGGCGTTATACCTGCCTCAGAGAGATGCTGAAGAAAGGATAATACATATGGCAAATACAGATATCGGTATCGACCTCGGTACCTCAAACATAGTTATGACAATGGGCAATAAGGGAGTCGTGCTCAGCGAGCCCTCTGTTATCGCCTATAATACCCGCACCGAGCGCGTACTCGCAGTTGGAAAGGAAGCCTACGAGATGATAGGCAGAAATCCCGAATACATCTGCGTTGCAAGACCTATATGCGACGGTGTTATCTCCGATGACGACCTCACCCACAGCATGATACGCGAGTTCATTCTCAAGGTCACAGGACATCAGCTCCTGAAGCCGCGCATCGTCATCTGCATACCCTCCTTCATCACCGACATCGAGAGCCGTGCAGTTGTTGACGCCGCCAAGAGCGCGGGCTC
>DEDQ01000078.1:3413-6821 GCA_002350065.1 Ruminococcus flavefaciens | reverse complement strand
CACATGATAGTCGATATCGGCGGCGGCACGACTGATATCGCTATCGTTTCAATGAACGGCGTTGTTACCTCCTACACGATAAAAACAGCCGGAAACGCTATCGACCGCTCTATCGCCAAGTATATCCAGAACAAGTACAAGCTCCTCATTGGAGAGAGAACTGCCGAAAAGGTCAAGATAGAGCTCTGCAACCTCTACGACCCTAACGACGAGGTAACGTATACCGTCAAGGGCAGGAGCCTTCTCAAAGGTCTGCCGGCACAGATACAGCTCAGCGAGATAGAGCTCTTCAAGGCTATCGAGGACGACACCTTCGCTATCATGGAGGCTATACGAAAGGTACTCGAGGACGCACCTCCCGAGCTTGTAGGCGATATCTACGACAACGGACTCCTCCTCACGGGCGGCGGAGCCCTCCTCGGAGGTCTGACTCAGCTTATCAAGCGCACTCTCGGCATAAACTGCAACATTGCCAAGGACGCTATAAACTGCGTTGCCAAGGGAACGGGTATGGCTTTCGGAAGCATGACTACCCTGCTCGACGGCTTCGAGACTGCGACCGTTTACAAGTACAGATGATTTACGTTTCAAAAGAAAAGCTCGACCGCGACTTCGAGCGTTACAGCATCGACCGCTGGCTCAACACTACTGTCAGCATCATGGGCAAAGCAGCTATCCCGATATTTATTATTGAGCTGATAATCGCCGTCGCGATGCAGGACAAGCTTCAATGGTGGATAAGTATGCTCATCTTCGCCGTGCTCGATTTCATAACTCCGTTTATAGTCTGCTTCTCGCTTATCTGGATAAACGCCGGAATAAAGATATCCAAAAGCGCAGGCGGTATTTCCGCAGCACTCAAGACCTCCGGCACGATAAAGCGCTCACGGCCGTATTTCATTCTGATACAGAATGAGATATGCTCAGATAAAGTGCTCGCAGAGGCTAAACGTCTCGCTGAAACTGCCAACAAGCAGAGCTATGAGTACATTTCTTCTCTTTGTCATCTTATCGGCTGTCACACTCTCAGATGCGAATTTGACGAAGCCTCAGCCTGTCTCGAGGAAATGAAGAAGCTCCCCGAAACCGACCTTATCAGCCGAAACGACCACATGATAGCCATTCTTGACTACGCTATGGCAAAGCACGATGACGACCTGTTCATTTCTGCTATATCAGAATATGCAGACATTCTCAACACCCTGACCGAGCGTAATCCCTCGGCTGTTCCTGCTCTGCTGGCTATTGCCGCATACGAGCAGATGCTCTACGGAAACTGCGAGAACGCTTCGCAGTACCTCGGCTGGAGCATGGAATACCGCCTTCGTATGCAGAAAAACGGCAAATTCGTCAATACGCCCGCGGCATCTAATCTGACAAAATACAATACTGCCGCACTGCTTCTCGATATGGCAGAAGTTCACATTATGTGCGGAGATACCGAACGCGCCCGTCAGGAAGTAAAAATGGCGAGCGAAAACGCTGAAAAACTCGGTATAGACATACCTCCCATATTTCTCAGAGAGCGCGAACGAATCCTCGAACGCTTGACTAAAATCTAAATATAGGATATAATATAATTATCACAATTTCAAAGGAGTAATTATTAATGAGTGAATGCACACACGATTGTTCGACCTGCGGAAGCGACTGCGCAAGCAGAACTGAGCCGCAGAGCCTCATTGAAAAGCCCAATCAGATGAGCAGTATCGGCAAGGTCATCGGCGTTGTCAGCGGTAAAGGCGGCGTTGGTAAGACCATGGTATCATCTCTGCTCGCTGTTTCCATGCAGCGTCTCGGCAAGAACGTTGGCATCCTTGACGCCGATATCACCGGTCCCTCTGTACCGAAGGCTTTCGGCATACACGAAAAGGCTGACGCCTGCGAATTCGGAATCATTCCCCGCAAGAGCAAAATGGGAATTGACGTTATGTCTGTAAACCTCCTCCTCGAGAACGAGTCAGACCCCGTTGTATGGAGAGGTCCTGTTATCGCCGGAGTTGTAAAGCAGTTCTGGACTGACGTTATCTGGAAGGATATCGACTACCTCTTCGTTGATATGCCCCCCGGAACAGGCGACGTTCCGCTCACAGTTTTCCAGTCTATCCCCGTTGACGGCATCGTTATAGTTACCTCGCCTCAGGAACTCGTTTCCATGATTGTCGAGAAGGCTGTTAAAATGGCGAAGCTCATGAATATCCCGATACTCGGCATCATCGAGAATATGAGCTACTACGAATGTCCCGACTGCGGCAAGAAGCATAAGATATACGGCGACAGCCACATTGAAGAAATCGCCAAAGAGCACGGTATCCCCGTACTTGCTCAGCTTCCTATCTGCACTGACCTCGCAAAGCAGTGCGATCAGGGAACTATCGAACTCTTTGAAGGCGACTGGCTCGATCCGGCAGTTGAAAAGATAGCTTCTCAGGAATAACATCATTGCTCCCTGTACGAAATGTTCAGGGAGTTTTTATGTAAAACAAGTAAAAAAGCTCCGTTTTCCGTTATTTTGTTCATTTTACATATTGATTTTTTCGTAAAAAAATAGTATAATAGATTGGTTATAAAAAGAAAAAGAAGGATAAAACATGGAAAATAAGGATAAACAGAATCCGCTCGGCACCGCTCCGGTATCATCTCTGATGCTGAAATTTGCGATACCGAGCATCATTGGTATGCTTGTCAGCGCTCTGTACAACATCGTAGACCAGCTCTTCATCGGTCAGGGAGTAGGTACAAACGGCAATGCCGCGACAAATATCGCATTCCCGTTCACTACAGCCTGTATGGCTGTTGCACTGCTTCTTGGCATAGGCGGAGCGTCATGCTTCAACCTCACTCTCGGCATGGGCAACAAGAAACGTGCCGGATTCTTCGCCGGAAACGCAATAACGATGCTCTTAGCAAGCGGAATTGTTATTACCGCGATAACGCTCGCATTTCTCACTCCCCTGCTGAAATTCTTCGGCTCGCCGTCAGAGGTCCTGCCATATGCTCAGGAATACGTCCGCGTGACGGCTATCGGTTTCCCGTTCCTGATACTCACTGCCGGAGGCGGACACATTATCCGCGCTGACGGAAGCCCGAATATGACAATGGCTTGCAACCTCACAGGTGCAGTTATAAATACTATACTTGATGCGCTTTTCGTGCTTGTTTTCAAATGGGGCATGACCGGAGCTGCTGCCGCAACTGTTATCGGTCAGGTGAT
Source organism: Ruminococcus flavefaciens (assembly GCA_002350065.1). Lineage (GTDB taxonomy): Bacteria > Bacillota > Clostridia > Oscillospirales > Ruminococcaceae > Ruminococcus > Ruminococcus flavefaciens_N. The sequence goes on along the minus strand of DEDQ01000078.1, from coordinate 3,607 downwards.
ATCGGCGATAATGGTACTGCTTTATCTCCGTAAATTCAAGACTGTCGAGCTCACACTCGAACACTTCAAGCCACACGGCGCTACAGTCAAGCGTATCGCTTCTATCGGCATGGCTTCATGCTTCAACCAGCTCGCTATCGCTATCGTGCAGATAGTTCTCAACAACTCGCTCAAGCACTACGGAGCCCTCTCCA
>DEDQ01000078.1:3094-3345 GCA_002350065.1 Ruminococcus flavefaciens | reverse complement strand
GTTATAGGTCTCGCTCAGGGAACTCAGCCGATAGAAAGCTTCAACTACGGCGCACGTCAGTTTGACCGCGTAAAAAAGGCATACCGCCTCGCTGTTATCGCCGGAGGAGCTATCTCAATCGTGGCATTCGTATGCTTCCAGCTCTTCCCGCGTCAGATACTCTCGCTCTTCGGCGAAGGAAGCGAAAACTACTTCGAGTTCGGTACAAAATTCTTCCGTATTTTCCTCTTCTTCACATGGATAAACTGTCT
>DEDQ01000078.1:327-3055 GCA_002350065.1 Ruminococcus flavefaciens | reverse complement strand
ACGTCTATCGGCAAGCCGCTGAAGGGCGTTTTCCTCTCAATGACAAGACAGATGATATTCTTCATTCCGTTTCTCATCGTTATGCCGCTGATATTCGGCATCGACGGAATCGTTTATACAGGTCCTATCGCAGATATGCTCTCGGCTGTTGTGGCTATCGTAATGGCAATGTTTGACTTCCGCGATATGAACAGGCTCGCAAACGAGAAAGGAGCTTCCGCATGATACAGGACATTTTCCCAAATCTCAATAATAATCACTTTGCTCAGCTCCGCCCCGATGCCGGAAGCTTCATTATGCATTTCCGCGGAAAAGATGCTCTCGCCTGCAATGACGTACAGTCGCCTTTTCCGACGCTCAGTGCTTTTGAAAGCGAGCCGGACTGCATCTACGGCTTTTCTATCGGCGATAAAAAATACTATGTCGCTCGTCCCGACGATATCGAAGTTCCTGCCGGATTTGGCTATATCCCGATAAAAGACGTCCGTCACGCCAAAGGAGCAATGAAAGAGAACGTCTACGCGATGTTCACCGCCTTCCACCTCTTCTCTTGGTACAGACAAAGCCGATTCTGCGGCATTTGCGGAGCTCCCACCGTTCCCGCTGCTCCGGAGCGTGCTCTGCGTTGTACAAAGTGCGGGAATCTCATTTTTCCGCGTATAAATCCGGCTGTGATAGTCGGAGTGACAAACGGCGACAAAATCCTCATCACCCGATACGCAAAAGGCAAGGGAGTAGAATATGACGCTCTCATAGGCGGATTCGTAGAAATTGGCGAGACCCTCGAGGAAACAGTCAGCCGCGAGGTCATGGAAGAGGTCGGACTCAAGGTCAAGAATATCCGCTACTATAAATCGCAGCCGTGGGGCTACTCAGGCGGAATGCTCACCGGCTTCTACTGCGACGTGGACGGAAGCGACGCTATCACCCTCGACGAAAACGAACTCGGCTCCGCGATATGGGTCAAGCGCGAGGACATAGCCGGTCAGCCGGACGCACTCAGCCTCACAAATGAGATGATGTGTATGTTCAGGGACGGAAAGAATAATTAAATAAAAAATATAATTCTCCGCTATTGATTTAATGCCGATTTTCTGGTATAATTATTAGCGGTCATACTGGGGTATAGCCAAGCGGTAAGGCAACAGACTTTGACTCTGTCATGCGTGGGTTCAAATCCCGCTGCCCCAACCAACTGCGAGCGGACACGCAAAAGTCCGCTCATTTCAAAAATTTCAGAAGCGGGATAGCGTTCTTCGCATTCCGCTGTTTTTATAACCGGAGGAGGTATACTATGAAACGCAAAGACTACATAACTTGGGACGAATACTTCATGGGCATTGCGATGCTCTCTGCCGAGCGCAGCAAGGACAACAACACTCAGGTAGGAGCTTGCATTGTCAATGACGAGCACAAAATAGTCTCAGTCGGATATAACGGTATGCCTACAGGCTGCGATGATGACGATATGCCGTGGGAGCGCAACGGAGACTCCCCTCTTGATACAAAGTATCCATTCGTCTGCCATGCAGAGCTCAACGCCGTACTCAACAGCAGCGCAGCTTCGCTCAACGGCTGTACGCTGTATGTAACGCTCTTTCCATGCAACGAATGTGCAAAAGCGATAATCCAGTCCGGTATAAAGCGAGTTGTCTACTACAGCAATAAATACAGCGGCACTGAAAGCGTTACAGCATCAGCACTGCTGTTCAAAAAGTGCGGAGTCGAGACCGTTCAATACTCCCCCACCGGCAAAACGATTGAACTCGATATGTAAGTGCAAAACTCAGGAAAGATTTCCTGAGTTTTTATTCTAATAAATATCCCCGGCATAACCGAGGGATGTTTATTGTCCGGTTATTGAATTCTTATTTGTAGTATGTTATAATAATATAAAGTTAACGATAATGAGCCATAATTTATGAGGTGACTAAATATGAGAAAAATCATCAGTAAGATAGGAGCGGTCATATCATCTGCCGTACTGCTGATATCAGGAGTTCCGACTGTTACGGTAAATGCAGAAGATGAGCCCAAACTGCTTGCACTTGCATTTGATGACGGACCGAACACTACAACTACCAATGAAGTGCTTGATATTCTGGAGCAGTATGATGCGAAAGCGACTTTCTTTGTTATAGGAATAAACATAAATGACGAAACTGCGAAATCTGTCAAGCGTGCTTATGATATGGGAATGGAGATCGCCAATCATTCCAAAACACACGACAGCATGACGAATATGACACCCGATGAGATAAGAGCGGAGATCGACTATGTAGATGAAAAAGTCGAAGCGATAACCGGTGAAAAGACCAAATGCTTCCGTCCGCCGTTTATTGGTGTCAGTCAGACTATGTATGATACGATCGATATGCCGTTCATATATGGTGCCGATACCCAGGATTACAAGGCAGAGGTCGACGCAGATGAAAGAGCGGAAGCTATCCTGAAAAATGCAAAAGACGGTACTATATACCTGATGCATGATTTCACAGGGAACGATCAGACAGTCGAGGCGCTGAAAATAGCTCTGCCGAAACTTGTTGAGCAGGGATATGAATTTGTTACGATATCCGAGCTGTTTGAAAGACAGGGAGAAGTTCCCAAAAAGAATATACTGTATTCAAGCGTTGCGAAATATCCGTGTAAAGGTTATTCGCTTTATCAGGAAATCGATTCGGGAAATGATAAGATATTACTGGATATAGACACGCTGAAAAAACTC
>DEDQ01000078.1:0-235 GCA_002350065.1 Ruminococcus flavefaciens | reverse complement strand
ACGCTGTACAGCCGTCATATTTTAACGGCGATAAAGCGGTATTTCTTGCGTCGGATATTCTGTCCGCATTTGATGAGCTCGGAATAGGCTACAGTGACATTGACGGCATTTCCATATCCCCCTACGGCGGTACACTTACAGCCTCAGATATAAAACTGCTTGTGAAATCTGGAAGCAAAGAAAGCGTTCAGGGCGATGTTAATGCTGACGGTGAATTCAATGTGTCAGACCTTGT
>DEDQ01000077.1 GCA_002350065.1 Ruminococcus flavefaciens | reverse complement strand
GCGATGAGCTGCGAAGCCCGCTCCGTGAGGCGGTCGATATCACGCGGAGTAACCATCATATTCGGCAGCTCAGTATCAAGCTCCTCGCCGGTGAAGCTGCGGACTATCGTGTGCATATCCACAACTGTAGGGACTCCGACCGCGATAACAGGCACTCCGAGCTGCGCCTGAGAGAGCTCACGCCGAGCGTTTGAAACTCCGCTGCCGGGAGAAATGCCGCTGTCGCATATCTGTATGGTCGTTCCGAGACGGCTTATGTCCGAGCAGGCAAGAGCGTCCGCGGCGATTACCGCCGCCGGCTTTATCTCGCGGCAGACCGAACGTATCAGCTCCGCGGTCTCTATGCCGGTCTGACCCATAACTCCGCCGGCAAGAGCACTCACCTGCCGCAGAGACGAGAAAAACTCCTCCTCAGCGCAGTCCGGCTCGTATTGCAGATGCCGCGTTGCAAGCACCTTTTCCGCGATGCGCGGACCTATCGCATCGGGAGTTATATCGCGGTTGCCAAGTCCGGCGACGAGAACTGCTCCCTCGGGGATAAGCCGGCGGAGCTCCTCCGCGAGCTCGGCTGCCATGTCCTCATAATTGTCGGCAAATCGGCTGAGACTTCCGCCCTCGAGCGTGATGTATCTTCCCTTGCCCTTGCCGAGAGTTTCGCGGCAGCTATCGTTTTCGATGACTATATCAGTTATGCGGAAAGCCCTTCCGCGGCGGCTGACTGTAACTCCGTCGGGGAGCTCGTCGGGCTGTATCTGTTCAACTGCAAGGTCTGAGCGTAATGCCATAATATCCTCCATTCGGGTGCGATTGTGGAAAATGCTCTAATTATTCTCTGAAACGTTATGTTATTATTTCAATTTGCCTATTGCAATTTCCGGCAATAAATGCTATAATATTATTTGTCTCAGTATGGCAGCTGTGCGTTGCAGCTGTCGGAGCATACGTTTTCGTGTGCTTTTATTATATGAATCGCGCTGCGGATTATCCGCGGACAAATACAGGAGGTGTAAACAAAATGCCAAACATTAAATCTGCAAAGAAGAGAGTTAAGGTTAACGCAACAAAGGCTGCTGCTAACAAGGCAAGAAAGTCAAATCTCAAGACAGTTATCAAGAAGGCTGATATCGCTTGCACAACAGGTGCTGCTGATAAGGCAGAGGCTATCAAGGTAGCTATCAAGAAGGTAGATCAGGCTTGCGCACATGGTCTTATGCACAAGAATAAGGCTGCAAGAAAGAAGTCTCAGCTCGCTAAGAAGCTCAATGCTGCTGAGTAATAAAGCTTTTGTTTAAAATACAGAAATGAACCCCTTGCGGCAACTCACGGCCGGCAAGGGGATTTTTTTGCCCGAAAATGCCCGTGTAAAAAATGTGTTAAATCGGAAAACTGTGTGAAATCCGTTGCAATCCGCGGGATATTGTGCTATAATGTAACAAGTGTTATTTTGCATTTTGGCATAGTAATTATTCAAAGAGAGGGAAAAAACATGAATCATTGCAAAAAAACTGCCGCATTCCTAATGGGACTGATACTCTGTTCCGGATATGCCGCACTTCCTGTCACTGCCGGATACGCCGACGACGAGGCTTCGGGCAGCTCTTACTCACAAGAAAACACCGCTCAGGAAAACGGATTCACATACTCTGTCGACAACGACGGAAATGCAAGGATACTCGAGTGCTCGCTCACTGACAAGGAGATAACCGTGCCCGATACGCTTGGCGGAGCTCCCGTTACCGAGATAGGCACCGAGGCTTTCCTCGAAAGCGGCATCACGATAATAAACATTCCCGCGAGCGTTACATATATTTCTACCGACAACCCGTTCGCTTCGTGTCTCGCTCTTGAAGAGATAAACGTCGCCGAGGACAACAAGGACTACTGCTCTGTAGACGGCATTCTTTTCAGCAAGGACATGAAAAAGCTCGTACACTATCCCGCCTCAAAGGAGAGCGATTCCTACACCGTCCCCGACAGCGTCGAGGAAATAGGAGTTGCCGCTCTCGCCGAGGGCAGGCTGAAATCGATAAAGCTTCCGGACTCACTCAAAACTATCGGACGCCACGCATTCAGCTTTGACGCATGGCTCGAATCCGTAGACATGAGCAATACTGCCGTTGAATGTGTCGATGTTATGGCATTTGCAAAGTGTACGGCTCTCACCGACGTAAAATTCTCGGACAAGACCACCAAGATAGATACTGCCGCTTTCATAGGCTGTTCAAAGCTCGCTGAGGTCATTCTGCCCGAGAGCCTCAGCAATATAGGTCAGAGCGCATTCAAGGGTACAGCCCTCAAATCGGTGCGTATCCCCGAATCAGTAGAATACATCGGCTACAGCGCATTCGGATATGACGAAAACGACAACATGGATTCCGACTTCACCATTATCGCAAAGCAGGGCTCTGCCGGATATACCTACTGCACGGATACTGACGACGAATACGGCTACGCAAACGATTTCCAGTTCAAATCATACGAAACAGCCGCCGAGGAGGAGGAATACGGCAAGCTTGATACCAAGTCCTCCGGCGATTACGAATACTACCTTGAAGGCGACGGCGCTGTTATCACAGTCTGCGTCGCTATGGACAGCAAAATAGAAGTCCCCGCCGAATTCGACGGTCACAAGGTAACATCTATCCGCAAGAAAGCTTTCTCCGGCACTTCCGCTTCAGAGATAGTCCTCCCGGATTCGGTAAAGACGATCGGCGAGAACGTCTTTCCGGAAACACTCGTTAAGGTAACTCTCCCCGGTGGACTCGAATCCTTCGGAAACGAAGAGCCCTTCCTCAACTGCTCGGCTCTCAAGGAGATATGCGTAGGCAAGGGCGAGGGCAATTTCTCCGCTGAGGACGGCGTTCTCTACAGCAAGGACAAGAAACAGCTCGTTGCATATCCTATGGCTAAAAGTGACAAGTCATTCAATGTGCCCGCAAGCGTGACCGAGATAGACCTCTCCGCTTTCTGCGGCAATTCCCATCTCGAGGAGATAGACATCTCGCACGTTGAGGCTATCGGCAACTACGCTTTTCAGGGCTGTACAGCTCTCAGGTCAGTAAAATTCTCGAAGGACCTTGATTCTATCGGCGAGGGAGCTTTCCTCGACTGCAAGGAGCTCACAAGCGTCCGTCTCTACAACAAGCTCCAGTACATCGGCGATTACTCCCTCGGCTTCTACTACGATGAAAACCTCGTATCACAGATGCAGCAGGGACTCATTGAAAAGACTGACCCGTACTCGGTAATAAAGGACTTCACTATATACACCACCGAGGATTCCCTCGTGTACAAATACGGCAAGACATATAAAATGAATATTGTGACCGATACCGTTGAAGTCGCCGGAAGCAACGTGAAGAAGGGCTTTATATACGTTATCGCAGGCATAATCGGAGCGATAGTCCTCGCTGTTGCCGGCATCTTCGCAGGCAAGAAAATAAGCCGCAAAAAGGCTGAAAAGAAGCGTGAGGACACCAAGAAAAAGGCTGCGGAAAAGCTCGCTGAAAAAGCAGAAGAGGAAAAGACTGAGGAGGGCAGCAATGAGGATTAAAGGCATTATCGCGGCAGCTCTCTGTACGCTCACTTTCGCTTGTCCGCTGACCGCGGGAGCTGTTGCCGGTCTCGACAAGACAGACGGCGAGCTCTTCGACGGCAACTTCACCTACGAGCTCGTAAACGGCTCATACACCATCATCGAATGTGACCCCACGTCTATCCTCAGCGAGATACCCGAGCTCAGAAACGGCTACGCTATAACGGCTATCGGCGACGGAGCATTCAAAAACTGCACATACATAAACGAGCTCACTATACCGGATACGGTCACTTCTATCGGCGACAGCGCTTTTCAGGGCTGTACATCGCTTTCAAAAATAAAGCTCCCCAAGCGCATAACGGAGCTTTCAAACGGACTCTTCACAGGCTGCAAGCGCCTTGAAGAAGTCGAGATCCCGGATTCCGTAAACAAGATAGAATCCTACGCATTCTACAACTGCGAGGCTCTTGAAAAAGTCGTCCTCCCGGGCGAGCTCAGCACTATCGAGCCAATGGCATTTTCTGCGTGCGCTTCTCTCACCGAGATAGACGCCTCCAAGACCTCGGCTTTCACGAGCGAGGACGGCATTCTCTACAACAAGAACGAGGAGAACCTCTACCGCGCTCCCGTTGATATAAGCGGCGATGTATACATCAAGAACGGCGTAAAATCTATCGAACCGGGCGCATTTTCAATGTGTACAAAGCTTGGAAACCTCTTCCTGCCGTCGTCAGTCACCAACATCGGCGACGGCGCATTCAGCTACTGCACATCGCTGAAAAAGATAGATTTCTCCGAGGGGCTCACAAATATCGCTCCTATCGCATTCAAATACTGCACATCGCTTGAAAGCCTTTCGTTCCCGACAACTCTTACGGATATCGGCGACGGCGCATTTTTCAGCTGCTCATCGCTGAATAAAGTCGTCATGCCGGAGGGCCTAAAAACTATCGGCGAGGGCGCATTCACAGCTTGTCCCGCACTGAAGCAGACGGCAGTTCCGCAGAGCGTTACCACTATAAGCGGACACGCGTTCGGATATGATATAAAAAACGACGATTACGCGCTCGAGGACGATTTCTCGATGAGCGTGTACTCAGGAAGTGCCGGCGAGAAGTATGCAAAATCAAACAAGATAAGCTATACCACGATAGATAAAAGCATCAAGCAGTATGCATTCATCATCGTCGCAGCAGCAGTTCTGCTCGCGGCAGTCATCTTCGCACTTGTGCTCATGAAAAAGGGCAGGAAGAGAGCCTCTGCCGAAGTCCGCAAAGCCGACAAGAAAGAGCAGGAACGCATCGAAGAGGAATCCTACGAAAAGATACTCGAAGAAGACGAATCAAACGAAGAATAATATCCTAAAATTACCGCAGGCGCTTTAAAGGAACACCTTTATAGCGCCTGTTTTTATAAAATATATTCAACGTATGTAATATTCCCGCCGCCGCTGGTACTAATATACAGATACGTATCTGATGACCAAAAGGGAGATGAATGCTGATGAGTGAATTTGAGGAGATATACAACAAGTTCCAGCCCGATGTATACCGATTTCTGCTCGCGCTGACATACTATGACCAGTACGCCGCAGAGGAACTTACTCAGGAAACATTCTATCAGGCATTCCTCTCGTTCGGGAGATTCCGCGGCGAATGCAGTCTGCGAACGTGGCTGTTCCAGATAGCGAAAAACATCTATGCGAAATATGTCCGCAGAGAATCGCATCAGCGCGATATCGCTGCCCGCAGGAGCGAGGAAGCAGTTCCTCCGCCGACAGCCGAGATTGAACAGAAAGAAATGCTCACGCGAATAAGAACGCTTCTTGACGAGCTTGAAGAGCCTGCACGCTCGATAATGCAGTACCGGCTCTACTCAGATTCGAGCTACGCAGAGATAGCCTATTCCCTGAATATACGTGCGAACACCGCTGCTGTCATCTACAACCGGACAGTCGCAAAGCTCCGTACAGCAATGAAAGAGAGGTATGGATATGAAGTATGAGCATGATGTTATACGCGACCTTATGCCGCTTTGCATCGACGGAATAGCTTCTGAGAAGTCGAATGCGGCTGTGCAGGAGCATATTGCGGAGTGTCCCGCCTGTGAAAAGGAGTGGGAACAAATGAAAAACACAATAAATACCAAGAAAAACATCCCCATATCTGAGGAAACGGCAAAGTACACGGAAACAGCCAAGCGCGTCCGAAGTAAGAATCGATGGATACTGCTGAAAGTTACCCTCGGAACTATCCTTGCAGTTTTGGTGATAAGCATTATCGGGAATTACATCGACGGCGCGAGGTTCACTCCGAAAGCCGCGGCTAAAACTTATATCACACAAGACCTCTATCCGAATCTATTTTCAGACCCAATGGAATTGAAAAATTCTCCCAAGCCAAAGCTAACCTACGTTGGCACGATAAAAAGCAGCGACGGAAAGGCTGCCTGCTCTTACTCGCTTATGTATAGGTCTGACATCGACGAGACCTATTTCACGTCAGGCAATACCGAACGCGGTGACATTCTCAGGACAGGTATGTGGATAGGCTGCGGAGGCAATATCGAACCGTACAGCGATAAGGGCATATCTATGACGGGAAACGCCTTTACTTATGAAAACGGTACAAAATGGTTCCGCACAAAGGGATTTTATGTCGCCGATGAAAATGTCAAGCATATTTCTTTCACCACAAACGGTCAGACCTACGAGCTTACCCCCGATAAGAACGGATTCTGCGGAATAGGCTATGAAACATATCTTGAACCCAAGCCAGCCGATATACAAGCAAAAGGTTCTGCCGCCGATGAGAACGGCAATGTGATCTATACACTTCAGCTTGTGACTGAGAAAATAAACGGTACCGACTATAAGTATTACGGCTGGGTAAAAACCCAATAAACAGCCAGACCGGAAAGCCTTTGGGCTTTCCGGTCTTTTTATACAACATCGCCTCAGATAAAACAAAAAAAATGTATAATATGTTATTGACTTTTTCTCAGCTTTGATTTATAATAACTATAACGTTTCACTCAGGATCGGTATCAAATCATGGACTACACTATCAGCATAACAAACAAATGCAACCTCAGATGCAGCTATTGCTATGAAAGGCATCTTAACACGGAATACGGCTGTCTCAGCAGTGAGACCCGCGACAAGATCGCCGATTTCATAATCAGTCAGAACGATGCGGAAATTGTCTACCTCTTCGGCGGAGAGCCCCTGCTCTACAAAGACACTGTAAAATTCTACTGTGAAAAGCTCAATGCAAAGCAGTTTGTCATCACGACTAACGGAACTCTCCTTGACGAGGATTTCATCAAATGGTGCGCCGACAGGAAAAACATCATCATAAATATGTCCCACGACGGCATTGAATGTGCCGAGCGCGGAGCTGATACGGCTGTTCTTGATGCAAATCTGAAGCTGCTGCTGAAATATCTGCCGGATACGCTCGTTCAGCTCGTCTACACGGAGGAAAGCCTCCCAAAGCTGTATGACAACATCGTTTATCTGAAACAGCTCGGCGTGAAAAAGGTTTCCGCAGTAATGGACGCTTTTCTCGCTCCGGAAGACCCCGACAGCTTCGGCGACCTTCTGAGAGAGCAATGGCGCAGAATAGCCTCGATACCGGATATATTCATATTCGAGCTCAGCGTGAAGATAAACACCATAAAGGACAATAAGCCAAGCCTTTGTGAGATATGCAAAAAGAAGATATTCATCAACTGGGACGGCAGCTTCTACCCGTGCGTTCAGTTCCAGAATATGCCGGAATACCGCTGCGGCGACGTTTTCACCGGCATCAGAGCCGAAGAGGTAAGAGCCGCTCACCCGGACTATTCAATAGTCTCGGAGCGCTGCAAAGACTGCGAGATAGCGAAATACTGCCGCAATTCATGCGCCTGCCGGAAAATGTCCACATCAGGCACACTGAGGGATATCTCGGAGGCAGCTTGTATGGAGGAACAGGTGCTCATCTTAACTGCACTTGAAATATTATCAAAAGAAAACGGAGGTATGAGATCATGAGAAAATTCACTAAAGAAATATCCGCACTTTTAGCCACACTCGCCGTCGGAGCTTCTGCGACAGCTGCTACAGCAGCCTCAGAAGATGCTGTCAGAACTGCCGGCGTTGCACTTAATCAGGACTGCGAAAACGATACCTACACCGAGGGCGTAGCTATCGCTGAAACGACCACTACCACAGCCGCATCAACTACTCCTATGTTTATCGGAACTACCGTGTACAGAACTTCCGAGACCACAGCTCCCATCGAGACTATGCCCACTATCGGCACTATGGTCTATGATCCTAAAACAACAACTACCTCTTCAACAACCAGCGCGCCGATATATACAGTTGGAACTACTTACATCGTAGCAAAGTCAACAACTACGTCTACTACTACCACCTCAGCGCCAACTGAAACTCCGCTTATCGGCACTACGATAAACGACCACAGCATTATGTACGGCGATGTAAACATCGACCAGCGAGTTTCTATCGCAGACTCGGTAACGATCCTCCAGCACATCGGAAACAAAGACAAGTATCCTCTTTCCAACGAAGCAAAGGAATGCGGAGACTGCTACAA
>DEDQ01000070.1:11726-11880 GCA_002350065.1 Ruminococcus flavefaciens | reverse complement strand
AAAGGTATGCCATAGGTGAAAGCGTGCTGAAGCTCGTTCGGCATGATAGCCATATTTTTGAGATTACCGAAGCTGTCGCAGAAGGTAAGTCTAATAAATTTAACATCGTTTTCCTCAACGAATTTAAGGATTTCCTTTGGAGAAAAGCTCATTT
>DEDQ01000070.1:8287-11434 GCA_002350065.1 Ruminococcus flavefaciens | reverse complement strand
TCCGCTAAGGGAAGCACTCTAAAGGCGGACTTTATTATTATTCAACGCTTCTTATCTGGTCTACGAGCGGAGTTTTGCGCATGAGCCTGAGAGGTATTATCGCCGAAAGCATCGACACGACAAACGCGAACAGAGTTGCCGCGCAGACGCGCATTATCGGCTCGGAGTAGCCCACAAGACGCGCAACGCTGTCAGCAGTGAGCATCTCCGTGAGGGTAAAGAGCTTCCTTGTGAGGAACACCATGACTGAGCAGAGGATTATAGCTCCTATCGCCGAGAACAGCGTATATTGCAGGCTCTCGATAAATGCCATTTTATAGAGCTGTCCGTTGGTCATGCCGAAGCACTGCATAGAGGCGAGCTCGCTCTTGCGGTTGATGATACCTGTCGAGACGATGTTTATCATGTTCACGACAGCGATGAGTGCGATAAGACCGGTTACAAAGCTTGCCGCGATAGAGTAGGCAGCTGTTGTCGAGCGGAGCTGCTGTGTCATCTCGAAGCAGTCTATCATAACGTTCATATCTTCCGCATTGTCAAAGTATTTCAAAACCTGTTTGTGCTGCTTGGGGGCTTTGATATCCAGCTCTATCATGGCAGGAACGCCAACATTGCCGTACATCTCATACTCACCGGCTTCATACTGGTCAATAGTGGCTATGAGTGTCTTTCTTTCGTATATCTCTTCGGTCGGCATAAGAGCGTCCTCATCGACGGGCTGCTTGCAGGAGTGGATTATCTTGAAGGTATGCTCCTCGGAAGTGATGCTATCCTCTGATTCTGCATTTATCTTCTTAACGACTTCAAAGTATTTCGGCGAAGCGTATTCGACTTCTGTGTAATCGTGATCTACGGTCACTTTTTTCTGCCTGCCTTCAGCTTCTTTCAGGCATTCCTCTTTTACCTTGTCGGAGGCGTACATTTTTCCTACACTGAGCGTGAGCGAATCAAGGCTCGTATCAGGCTCTTCATCGCCGGTATTGAGGATATAACCGCCGGACCTTGCAAGCTCGTCATAGCTTACGGGCGGCTTATTGAAGAAGTCCTTTTCGTATTCGTCCCTGCTGAGATAAGTAATATAATAGGTATTTGACTTTTTACTGTCAACAGGCTGAGCTGCTTTTGTAACAGAGAAATAAGACTTGCTGAAATATCCGGAATCTTCAAGCTTTCTGGCATATTTCGTGTAGCTGAGCGGGTCGAACACATCGTAGTCGCAGTTTATTTCAAGGTCTGCGGGGATATACATACTAAGAGCCGCCTCTTCAAAATCAGCAATATAGTTCATGGCACTTCCAACTCCCGCAAAGAGAGCGAGCGATATCATCAGTGAAAGAATAGTAACGATGAAACGCTTTGGCTGGCGGCGGGCATTTCGGGAAGAGAGCTTTCCTATCCAGCCGAAAAGGAGTCCCATGAGAGTATGTCTGCGGACTTTTTTAACGGTGTTGCTGCGGGCAGAAATGGCTTCAACAGGCGATTTCTTGATAACGCGCATACCTGTTCCGTAAGCCGAGAGCAGCACCCATACAAGACCGGTCACACCTGCGAGTATGAGCAGCGGAATGCTCACATGGAAGCGGACGAGCTCCTCCGCCTTTTCAGAGGTGAAGTAAGCGTCCGCGATGCCGCTTGAAAGGATACGGCGAAAAGCGATATACGCAACGCCGATACCTGTGAGAAGTCCTACCGGTATGCCGACGATAGAGAGGTAAAGTCCCTCCATAGTCATAATGCGCACTATCTGCTTTGGAGTTGCTCCCACGGACTGCAAAACGCCGAACTGTCTCTCTCGTTCCTTTGAGGATATCTCGAACGCGGTGTCGATGATAAGACGGAGCGCAAGAGCGATAAACACGATGAAAACATAGAAAAGTGCCAGCACTTGCAGATTCGACTTTTTAGCCTCATCGTCGACAAAGTCGTACCTCATGAGACTGCGGTTCATGATAACGTTGCCGTCCTTCCAGCCCGGATAATCCTGCACCTTCATGCCGAGGTCTTTCAGCATGACATTCTGGAGATACGCCTCCATATCCTTGACGCTGTTCTTTTTGAACATGAGTTCAAGCTGATAGCCGCCGTCGGGGAGCTTGGTCTTGTTGTAGGATTCAACGGTGTCGAGCTTTGACATCTTGTCAAACTGCTCATTCGTCAGCCCCGTAACGCACATATGATACGGCTGGAGCTCATAGCTTGCGGCTCTGAGGCACTTGTTCATAGTCGCATAGCCTGTAAATAGCATACTCATCAGCGTTACAGCAACAATGATACTGCAAATCGTAAGTGCGGAGTGTCTTTTCTGGGCGCTGATATATTTCCGCGCCAGCATAGCTTCAAAACGCATAGTTCCGCCCCCTTACTTGATATCGTTAATCTTGTCGCCGACTATCTGACCGTCGGAGATAGTGATGATGCGGTCGCACTGGAGCGCGATATTCTCGTCGTGAGTGATGATGATCATAGTCTGCTCGAGGTCGCGGTTCGACTGACGGAGGAGCTTGATTATCTCGGCACTGTTTTTGCGGTCGAGGTTGCCTGTAGGCTCGTCGGCGAGGATAACTCCCGGCGAAGTGAAGAGGGCTCTGCCGATAGAGACTCTCTGCTGCTGACCGCCTGATAGCTGCGAGGGCAGATGATGACGGCGCTCTTTGAGCTGGAGCAGCTCGAGCAGGTCTTCGAGGTGTTTTTTGTCGGGTTTTCTGCCGTCCATGACCATAGGCAGGGTAATGTTCTCCTCGGCATCGAGGACGGGAATAAGGTTGTAGAACTGGTAGATAAGTCCGACCTGACGGCGTCGGAAGACAGCGAGGTCGCGGTCGTTCTGAGCGTAAACGTCCTGACCGTCGAGGAAGACCTTTCCGGACGTTGGACGGTCAACGCCGCCGAGAATGTGGAGCAGGGTAGATTTTCCCGAGCCGGAAGGACCGATAACAGCGAGCATCTGCCCCTTTGGGACGGTAAACGACACGTTGTTCAGTGCCTTTACCTCATTTTCGCCTTTGCCGTAAGTTTTGCATAAATTCTCGATTTTTAAAAGTTCCATATATAAACCCTCCTGTAAGCGTATTTTCACTGTATCCATTATAGCATAGTAATATTACTTTATCGTGACTTTTTCATTACAAATATGTCACCTAAGGCTTC
>DEDQ01000070.1:8080-8209 GCA_002350065.1 Ruminococcus flavefaciens | reverse complement strand
CCCACACTGTGGGGAGTCACCCCGAACCCCCAACTGTAGGGGCGCACAGTGTGCGCCCGTGCCATTCCGGACGTATCCCCTGTGATTTCTGCATTATGCCGGACATATTCTGTAGGGAACGCCGCCCTC
>DEDQ01000070.1:4044-7921 GCA_002350065.1 Ruminococcus flavefaciens | reverse complement strand
GGCGGTCTTTGTGCGGTGTTGCCCTAATATATTTGCTCGTTCCAATCTGTAGGGGCGGATATTATCCGCCCGTGCCGTTCAATTACTCTGCCTTACAGAACGATTCACGCTATAACATTTGTCCGGAGCGCGCCGCTTGCATTTTTTCCTACGGCGTGATATAATCAATATAATCAACATAATTGGAGGCGGTCGCATGGCAAAAATACTGCTCGTCGAGGACGACTTACAGCTTGCAAAAAATCTATCAGCATTTCTCACATCTGAGGGCTGCACCGTCGTACACGCTGACGGACAGACTTCCGGACTAAAGGCATTCGAGCAGGGCAGCTTCGACTGCGTGCTGCTCGACCTCTCACTCGGAGACGGAAGCGGCTTCACGGTCTGTTCAGCGATAAAGCAGATTTCGGAGGTGCCGGTGATATTTCTCACAGCCGCCGCGGACGAAGCCTGCACAGTCGCGGGATTTGAAGTAGGAGCCGATGATTACATCAGCAAGCCATTCCGTCCGCGAGAGCTGATAGCGCGCATGAAAAACGCAATGCGCCGGCACAACAACGCTCCGTCAGTCATCTCGTGCGGAGACGTTACGATAGACCCTGCCCGCGGTATAGCATTAAAAAACGGGAACGACCTTTTCCTGTCGGCGCTTGAATACCGTCTGCTGCTGGTATTTTTCAGCAACAAGGGACAGCTTCTCACCCGCGACCGCCTCGCCGAGGAGCTATGGTCTGTCTCGGGCGAATATGTCTCCGACAACACGATAAACGTCTATATGAAGCGTCTGCGCGAAAAGATAGAGGACGACCCTCAGCACCCCTCGATAATCGTGACGGTCCGCGGAATGGGCTATAAGGCGGTGGAGAAATGAACGACGCCCGTATCTGCCGCATCGTCCACATCTCAGCCACTCTCGCCGGAGCGGCTCTGTGCGCGTATTTGAGCATTCCCGCAGCACTGATACTCCTCGCGGTATCAGCGCTGATATTCGTGGTAAACGCCATGTATCAGCGGAAATACAGCCGCAAGATAATGAAGCTCTGCGACGACATCGACCGCATTCTCCGCGGCGACAGCGCTGTCTCATTTGCAGACTACAGCGAGGGCAGCATGAGCATTCTCACGGCGGAGATACACAAGATGACTATCCGTCTGCGCGAGCAGAATTCCGCGCTGATAACCGAAAAGAACTACCTCAAGGAATCCCTCGAGGACATTGCTCACCAGCTCCGCACGCCGCTGACGTCAATGGTGATAATCCTCGAAATGCTGCGAAATCCTGAGCTTTCCAAGCACGAGCGCATGAGCTCGGTACAGGAGCTCCATTCACTGCTTTCGCGCATGAACTGGCTCATCGAGACGATGCTCGGACTTTCACGCATAGAAGCGGGAGCGGTAAAATTCCAGAAGCAGGAGATAGAGTGCCGCAGCCTGATCGCAGATTCGCTCGAGCCGATATCGGTGCAGCTCGACCTCAAGGGCATCGACGTCGTGACTGATATCGAAGGCGAACCGCGATTCACCGGTGACCGCCTGTATTTCACAGAGGCACTGATGAACATACTCAAAAACTGCATGGAGCACACTCCCGAGGGCGGAAAAATAAAGATATTCTCAAAAGAGAACCCCATTTTCACGCAGATAGTCGTCACCGACAGCGGCGAAGGCATAGACGAAGAGGAGCTCCCGCACATTTTCGAGCGCTTTTACCGTTCGGGACATTCCTCAGGGAGCGGATACGGGATAGGTCTTGCCTTTGCCCGCAAAATAGCAATTTCGCAAAACGGCAGCCTACAGGCAGCAAATTCTCCCGGGGGCGGAGCTCTCTTTGATATGCGCATATATGGCGGAACTGCGTAATTATCTCCGGGACTTTCATAATCGAAAGTGAAAAATCTACAAAAGAGTTATAGTAAAATCGTATAAATTTTTCGATTCAAAAGGCTTGAAAATTGGATTCATTTATGATATAATTAGTATGATAAATTATCGGCAAAGTTGGTGAGAATATGCTGAATGGACGAAAAATAGTTTCGCTTTGTACTACAAGGCTCAACGAAGTGGAAAACTGCCGCTTTATTACCGAGCTCAACAAAGGGCTCAACAAGGCAAATGCGTCGCTGTTTGTATACAATATAAACACCGAGATGTACTGGAGCGACGACAATATCCGCGCGGAAGCAGCAGTTTTCGGACTCGTCGATTACAGCATAACCGACGTTGTGGTAGTAATGTACGAAAAGATAAAGAACCGCTCTATCACTGAAAAAATCATTTCCGACGCCCGCAGCCACAATATCCCCGTTGTAATAGCCGATGCCGAATACGAGGGCTGCATAAGCATCTCATTCAACTACAAAAAGGGCTTTGAGACGATAGTCCGCCATGTCATCGAGCATCACGGCGTAAAAAGGCCTCACATGATGGCAGGCATAAAGGACAATCCCTTCTCCGACGAGCGTATCGAGGCTTTCAAAAAGGTCATTGAAGAAAACGGCATACCTTTCAGTCAGGAAATGGTCAGCTACGGCGAATTCTGGGCTCAGCCATGCCGAAATGCTATGGAGGAGCTCCTCGCCTCCGGAAGAGATGTCCCCGAGGCTATCATATGCGCAAATGATATCATGGCCATCAACGTTTGTTCGGTGCTGAACGGTCACGGCTACAAAGTACCCGACGACGTTATCGTTACCGGATTTGACGGCATAGACGAAATAAACCTGTTCATTCCCAGGCTCACTTCAAGCTACTGCGGAAGTGCCGGAATGGCTCCGGACATGGTGAAGCTCATCACAGACATACTTGACGAAAAAGAAGTTGCAGAGGTCAACCTTGTCGAGCCCGAGCTGCTGATAAACCGTTCATGCGGCTGCCGCTGCGACACAGAGGAAAGTCCCGACGACATTTTCGGCTTCAACAATCGTTTTTACCGCTATCAGGACGACTTCCAGACCTATTTCAATATGTCCGAGGGCATGATAGGCTCCGACACGCTTGAAAGCTGCGCTCAGAAAATGTTCGATATGGAGATAGACGATGTGACGGTCATCATCAACAAGAAGCTGACAGACTTCACGCAAAACCACTTCACCGACACCTCCCGCAGGAAATTTGACGAGGATATGTTCATATTCTACGAAAGCGACAGAGCTGTTTTCAGCCAGCAGGATTTTAAAAGGAGCAGGATAGTCCCGCATTTAGACCAGTTTATGAGCTACGGCTCGCCGCTCGTATTCAACGTTATAGCGTTCATGAACGTGCCTATCGGCTATATATGCTTCCACCTGCCGAAGTTCGACATCTCGGACTACTGCAAGATACCGCAGCTTGTAAACTCTATCGGAAGCGGCGTAGGAGGCTTTATCAATACAAGATATCAGCACTACCTCACCGAGCGCATTGAAAAGATGTACAAATACGATTCGCTGACGAATCTGTACAACCGTCTGAGCTTCAACAACGAATTTGAAAAGATGAAGCGCTCATTCGAGGGCAGAAAAGTCCCGCTGAACGTCATACTCATCGACCTCGACGGACTCAAATACATCAACGACAACTACGGTCACGGAGCAGGCGATAACGCTATCCGCGTCATAGCGACAGCGCTGAAGGAAGCCTGTCCGGACGACGCACTTTGTGTTCGTTTTGGCGGAGACGAGATGCTTGCCGTTATTCCCGGAGACAACTCTCCCGACGAGATAAAACAGGACATCAACCGCCGCATAACGCGCTACAACAACAAAGAGTGCAAGCCGTACCTCATCTCGGCGAGCACAGGAATATACCGCACGGACTCCACACAGAACACAGATTTTGAATATCTTGTAAAGGAAGCCGATGCCAAGATGTACGCAGAAAAGCTCGAAAAGCGCAAACA
>DEDQ01000070.1:0-4009 GCA_002350065.1 Ruminococcus flavefaciens | reverse complement strand
AGGGGCGAGTTCCGCTCGCCCGCAAATTTCGGATTTGATATTACTTGTTAAGCGTACCGTGGGAGAGCGATTTCAGATAAGCATTGATGAATCCGTCGAGGTCTCCGTCCATAACAGCCTGAATATTGCCGTTTTCAAATCCGGTACGTGTATCCTTTACGAGGGTATAGGGCATGAAAACGTATGAACGTATCTGCGAGCCCCATGCTATCTGGTTCTGAACGCCCTTGATATCCTCAATTTTTTCGAGGTGTTCGCGCTCCTTTATCTCGATGAGCTTCGAGCGGAGCATCTTCATGGCGTAATCCTTGTTCTGGTACTGGCTTCGCTGAGTCTGGCACGAAACAACGATACCTGTGGGCTTATGGATAAGACGAACAGCCGAGCTGGTCTTGTTTACCTTCTGACCGCCCGCGCCGCTTGAACGGTAAACTTCCATTTCGATATCCTCGGGACGAATCTCTACCTCGATAGAATCGTCTATTTCAGGCATGACTTCGAGAGCCGCAAAGGAAGTATGTCTTCTTCCGGCAGAGTCGAAGGGAGATACGCGTACAAGTCTGTGAACGCCCGATTCCGACTTCATATAGCCGTAAGCATTCTCGCCCTGAATGAGGATAGAAGCCGACTTCATACCGGCTTCGTCGCCGTCGAGGTAGTCGAGGAGCTCGACCTTGAACTCGTGACGCTCAGCCCAGCGATTGTACATACGGTAGAGCATTTCAGCCCAGTCCTGAGCCTCAGTGCCGCCTGCGCCGGCGTGGAAGGTGAGGATAGCGTTCGAGTTGTCGTATTCGCCGGTGAGGAGCGTAGAGAGCTTCTCGTCCTCGAGCTTAGCCTTGAAAGCCTCGGACTCAGCCTTAATCTCTTCAACGGAGCTTTCATCGTCCTCCTCGATAGAGAGCTCGATGAGGGTGATTATATCCTCGAGGTTATCGCTGAGCTGCTTGAATTTTTCTATTTTGCGCTCGAGGGATTTAGTTTCCTGAAGGACTTTCTGAGAATTTTCGAGGTCGTCCCAGAAGCCGTCCCTTGCAGTTTCTTCATTGAGCTCGGCAATGCGCTCCTTAGCAGCCTTTATATTGAGAACGTCGGCAAGCTCGTTGACCTCTTTGCGGTAGCCGACCATTTCAACTCTGAGTTCGTCAAGAATAATCATAAAACAGTATCCTTTCTTGGTGTTATCGTCGCATACACATTTATTATACCACACCTCACCCGATAATGCAAGGATTTTTTCAGCATACTCCCTTCAACCATACCCGTATGTACCGTTGAGCGCAAACAGAGTGTGTCTTTTGTACAGAGTAAGCCCGTGAGTTGAGCTGCAAGTGACAGCGTCCCTGCAAAGAAAAAGCTCTCCTTGCCTAAAGGAGAGCTTTTCCGTGAGGATAGAAATTAGAATAGAGAGTTTTACATAATAAACGCGTCCTGTGAACGCCGGAACAGTGATTATCCCTGAGCTGTTCCATTCTGTTTACAAGTATATTATACACTTGAAGGAAGGGCTTTACAATCAATAATGATATCTATATTTGAAGATTTTTTTGAAATACGATTTTTATATACGGACTTAGTATTGCATTTTCCATAAAGATATGATAGAATAATTCATATAGAATAAAATGATATACGTGTTAAAATATTATTTTACTTATACATAATAATTCACTTTACTGGCAAGACAACACTATCCTGCACAAAGGAGGCTTCTGTGAACAAACGAATACTCATCGGCGTGATAATGACTGAATGTCAGGTAGATTTCCAGAAGGAAATACTCCGCGGGATAATCTCGCAGGCGTTCAAGAGCAGCTGTGACATTGCCGTATTAGCGCCGCTTCACAACTTTTTCATGGACACGCCGCATAAACAGACGGAAAAGAAGATATACGACCTAATCCTCTCCGACCGCTTTGACGGTTTCCTGTACGGCAGGAACACCTTCTACAGCGAGGAGATAAAAACCCACATAGATAATCTTCTTCTGCGCTCGGGAAAGCCTGTAATGCTAATGGATTCAGCCGACCACCGCAGCTTTGAGACCACCTCTATCGACGACTGTGCCGCATTCGAGCAGATAACCGACCACCTCATCGAGGTCCACGGATTCAGCAAGATATACTGTCTTACCGGACCGCGCAAGGTCTTTGTCTCCGAGGAGCGTCTCAAGGGCTACAAAAACTCGATGAAGAAGCACGGGCTCTACTACGACCGCACCTACTGCTATTACGGAGATTTCTGGCGCGAAGCCGCAAAGGACCTCGCCCGCCGCATGATACGCGGCGAGATAGAACGTCCCGAGGCTATCATATGCGGAAACGACTTCATGGCTATCTCCCTCGCGGAGGAATTTGCAAGCGCAGGTATCCGCGTCCCCGAGGACATAGCTCTCACCGGCTACGACGCCTCAGAGGAGGGCTACAGCTTCTCGCCGTCGATAACGAGCTTCGCACGTCCGAACTTTCAGATGGGAGCAGAGGCTCTGCGCCGGCTTTACCGTATAATCACGGGAAGGATATGCAACCGCGTCCACAACGAAAACGGCGAGCTCCGCACAGGACGAAGCTGCGGCTGTCCCGATGACCAGCGCGTTGTCCAGCGTCTGCACCGCCAGAACCGCATAAACGCGCGATTTGAATCGAATATGCTCATGAGCGATATGCTGTTCGACATAACCAACGTCGACAACACGGTGAGCTTTGCCGACCGCCTTGACAACTACACCTACTTCATCTATAAGCTGAGGCACATCACTATCTGCCTCACGAAAAAATACATCGAATCCCCTGCCGGAAACTTCACCGACAAGCTCGATTTCAACATCGGCGATGACATAAAGACCGTGCTCGAAAAATCGGCAGTCAAGCGCGAGCCTGTCTCGGATTCATATTTCAGCTCACTGGATATCCTCCCTGTTTTCGACACCGAGAGGAACTACTCCGTCGCGTATTACATATCGCCGCTGCACTATAACGACAACTTCTTCGGCTACTCGGCGATATCCTTCGGCAAGGAGCCTATAAGCTTCAGCACGCTCTATCTCCAGTGGATAAACTACGTGAACGTAGCGCTCGAGCAGCTCCGCGTTAAGGCGATGATGAACCGCACTATCTCGACAGCCAACCACGCGCTTCTCTACGACGAGATAACGGGACTTCTCAACCGCAACGGCATGGAAAAAGCCGTGACAAGCCTGAAAGACGAATGGAGCCGCAGCGGCAGAACGATAGACTTCATACGCATACACCTCACCGGTCTCAGCAAGACCTATTTCCAGAGCGGCGAGGACAAATGCCAGAGGATATACGCAGCATTTGCGCGCAAGCTCTGCGAGTGCATAACTTCTGAGGAGATATGCGGCGCATGGTCGAATAACACATTCGGCATAGTCACTCCCCTGCCGAACCGTGCAGAGGAGCTCTTCAACGCCGTTTCCGAGAAGATAAAGGCATCGCAGTTCAGCGACGGCGAAAGCTGCAACGTCGACTTCTCGCTCGGACAGTTCAGCCAGCAGATAACGCCGGATATAAGTCTCGGCAATGCAATGCACAAAGCGGCAGTCAATCGGGTATTCACCTACAGCATATCAGAAAGCAACGCGAACCCGCAGTTTGACAAGCTCTGTATGCTCAGGAACAGGATAATGAAGAATCCCGAGAATCCGTGGAACATCAGCGAAATTGCGGAAAGTCTGTATCTCAGCAAGAGCTATCTGCAAAAGATATACAAATCCTACTTCAACAAGAGCATAATCGAGGAGATGATAGAGTTCCGCATAGAAAAAGCGAAGGGACTCCTTCTCCAGACCGGCATGACGGTCACGGAGATATCCCGCGAGTGCGGATATTCATCGTATAATTATTTTGTCCGGCAGTTCAAGCTCGCCGAGGGAGTATCGCCCTCCGAGTTCCGCGAAAGAGAAGCCGCGAAGCAATAAAAACGGCTCACTGATATCGCCGGTACTCGTACAGAAGATTTACACGTATTATTGAGGGAAACCCTTTTG
>DEDQ01000056.1:36203-39610 GCA_002350065.1 Ruminococcus flavefaciens | reverse complement strand
CCGACAATTATGACCTTGATACGTCCCTTGTGGCGCTGCTGCGCGGATATAAGATAGTTGCAGCAGATACGTCCGTCGCCTGAGCAGCCGTCCGTGATGTCGCGGTCTGCCTTTTTCAGCGAGACGCATTCACCGGTCTTGGCGCAGTAGGTGTCGCAGTCGAGGCGTACACAGTTCGGAGGTGCTGCCGTATTCTTCACGCGGACTTCGGCTTCCTCAATGTTGCGGACTATCTTGTTATATCCTGCTATGACGATGACTGAATCCGGTCCGTAGGCGATTGCGGCAATGCGGTTGCTGTTGCCGTCAACGTTGTAGAGAGCTCCGCTCTCGGTGATAGCGTTTGCACTCGTGATATAGACGTCTGCGCTGAATGCCTGTCGGTATATCGCTTTCGCCTCCTCGGGCGTAGTCGCCTTCGAGCGGTCGATGTAGTTATATTTGCCGGAATTGAGCAGCTCGGGGATACCGCACTCCTTCATCGATACGCTTCCGCCGTGGGTCACTGAGCAGCCTTCCGGCATCAGCGAACAGACTATATCCTTGACGTCAGCGGCAGTCTCGGCATAGTAAAACTCCATATTGTTCTTCTGGAGCGCCTCGCCGACTGTTTCAATACGCTTTTTAAGTGCGGTCTTTTTATTGATATCCATTGGTTTTTCCTCCTTTTATCGTGTAAAACAATGCGGAGCGTTATGCTCCGCATTTATTATCTGTAGATCAGTTCATGTCAGGCTCGAGAAGAGCATAGTTTCCGTCGTCACGCTTGTATACAACGTTGATATTGCCTGTCTCGGCATTGAGGAACATGAAGAATGTGTGGCTCAGCAGGTTCATCTGGAGGATAGCTTCCTCGACATTCATCGGGCGGAGCTTGAACTTCTTGTCCTTGATGATCTCGTAGTCAACTGCTTCCTCAACGGGCTCAGCAAATGCTTCCTTGAAGGCTGTATCCTTGAGCTTCTTTTCAACTCTGGTCTTGTTCTTGCGGATCTGTCTGATGATCTTATCTATAGCGTCGTCAAGTGCGACGGTCTTATCAGCAGCGGAGCGCTCAGCACGGAAGATCATGCTGTTATATTTTACTGTGAGCTCGAGCTCTATCTGATTCTTGCGTTCAGAAAGTACGATCTTTGCATCAGCTTCGTCTCCGAAGAACTTTCCGAGTCTTGAGTCGATTCTTGCTTCAGCGTGTTCTGTGAAGTTCTGGGGTATCTGCATTTTCTTAGCTGTGATGGTTGTTTTCATATATGGATGTCCTCCTTTTGCCCCGTTTCCGGAGCGGGTATTAGAACCTTTGGTTTCCCTCCGGTCCTTATGGTTATATTATACCATAAATTTTTGGGGAGTACAAGTGAAAATTGTTAATTTTGTATGTTTTGTACATCTTGGACAACCATATTTGTAAAATGTGACAAATTAACCGCAGAGCGCATCAAGCATGGTCTTGGTTATCTGTTCCGCGGAAACAGGCGTGCTGTACTTGTTTTCAAGCAGTACGCAGAACGCTATCGGGTGTGATGCGTCGTCTACAAATCCCACAAGCAGTGCGTTTTCCTCGTCTCCGTTCTTTACCTGAGCAGTTCCGCTCTTGATTCCGAGACTGTAGCCCGGTATTGAGCCTGTGTAGTGATTTGCTCCGTTGGTTGTGAGTATCTGCTTGACCGTGGAGGCAGTCGATGAGCTGAATACCTGCTTGCTGAACGATGTGCCCCTGACCTCTGAGACGTCGCCGTATACGTCGGTGACCTTTGAGATGAGGTGCGGCATAGTCATTTTGCCTGTTCCGTTCGCAATGGCGCTCTCCCACATCATGAGCTGTATAGGGCTTACAAGAGTGTCGCCCTGTCCGATACAGCCCCACTGAGTGTTGAAGTCTCCCGAGTCGGTGAGCGTTGTTGAGGCTTTTTCGCACTGTATGCCGTCGATGTCGATGTATTCAGGCTTGGCGTCGTTTACTGCGTAGCCGAGCTTTGTATACATCCTTTTGACTTCGCTGAGCGGCATATCCGGGTCTTCTACGAGCTGTGCAAAGAACGGGTTACAGCTGTTTTCTACTGCCTGCTGTATGTTCTGTTCGCCGTGTCCCCATGTCTGGTGGCAGTCTATCGGCTTGCCCTCGCGGTTGATGTACTGTCCCTCGCATGAGAAGCTCTTGGAGAACAGCTTTTCCTGTCCCATTATCTCAAGGGCTGATATCACGGTCGAGACCTTCTGCGTCGAGCCGGGAACAGTTCCGTACATCGCCTTTGAGAGCAGTGTGCCCGATTCCATATTTTCCGTGTCCTCATAGCCCTGAGTAGGGTCGATGTTAGGAAGGCTCGTGCATACGAGGAGCTCGCCGGTCTTGTAATTGTAGGCGACTGCACAGCCTCTTGCGCCCTGATATGCGTTGTATACTGCGCGATTGGCGTTGTGGTCGAGAGTCGTGTATATCGCCGCCTTGCCGCCGTCCTTGACAAGTCCGGCGGAGAAGCTGTAGTTGTTGAGAAGCTCGATATTCTGAGCTACAAGGGTGTTGTCCATCTGTCCGTTGTCGTCGCCGATGAGGTTGCCGATGTCGAGAAAGTGTCCCTCCTCGTACTGCCCCTGTCCGAGACCGTCAAAGAGAACGTCTCCGCGGCAGTCGTAGACCATTCCCAATTCGTGCTTTTCGGAGTTCATCATGTAGAATGACGCCTCCTTGTTTATCTTTACGACGAGTGTTATCATTCCCGCGATGAATATCAGCAGGAATACCGTTATTACGTGCTGGCATCTTCTTATGCTCTTCATGCTTCTGCCCTCACTTTCTCAGCGGGCTTCTTCTTCGGCTTTTCAGGCTTGAATACCGGTGACTGCGCCGCTGCGAGCATTCCTATCATGAAGCCGCTCGTCATCATCGAGCTTCCGCCCTCAGATATGAAGGGGAGAGTTACTCCGGTGAAGGGTATCATGTTGCATGAGCCGAATATGTTGAGCGCCATCTGCACTGAGAATGCTGCGCAGATGCCGGCGCACATTGTGCCGTGAAAGTACGAGCGGGGAGGGTTCACCAGCGGAAGTGCTGCCATCATCAGTAGTACGAGCACTGACATGACCGCGAAGAGAAGTCCCCATTCTTCGCTGATAGTCGCAAATACGATATCGCTGCGGAATGCGAATACGTTGTGCAGGAAGCCGTTTCCTGCTCCCTTGCCGAACCAGCCGCCGTCCGCTATCGCGATGAGCGCCTGTGCCTGCTGGTAGCCGTTGCCGTCCTTGGTGCCCCATACGTCGACAAAGAGGCGGTCACGTACATAGGGCGGTGCGAATATGACTCCGATAACTGCGACTGCCGCAAGTGCCGCGCAGGCTCCGATTATGGGCTTGTTCGAGAATTTTCCCTTGGGGTAGCATATCCTCAGCAGGAAGCCTGCCGCGTATAT
>DEDQ01000056.1:35049-36141 GCA_002350065.1 Ruminococcus flavefaciens | reverse complement strand
CGCTACGATGCCAAAGACGATGAGATTCTCGTATACAACGTTGAAGAAAAGCAGCTTGTGCTTCTTCTGCTGCTCCGATATCGTCGTTGCACAGGCAAGCACCAGCAGCGGCTTGATGAACTCGGAGGGCTGTATCGTCATGAATCCGAGGTCTATCCACATACTGCGGCTTCCCGTGAAGAGTAGTATCACTACCATGAGAAAGCCTATAGCCGCCCATATGTATTTCTTGTTTCGCTGTATCCATTTGTAGTCGCGGCAGAGAAAATAGCCGAATCGACACGCTATAAGCGCTGTTATGCAGGTTATGAAATGCTTCGCCTGAAAGCCGACTCCGCCAAAGCACGACTGGAATATCACGCTCATATTCAGTATCAGTATCAGCATGAAATCAACTGCGTAGGTCTGCTGCCTGAAAAACGGCATTATTATGAAGTAGGCTATGTCAAGCCCTATCACTGCTCCCATGAGCGTAAAGACGCTTCCGGGGTCTTCGTAGTTTCCGCCCGCGAAGACGCTGAAAAGCATGGTCCCGTGCGCGAGCAGTACAAAAAAACATGAGATGACATATGCTATCGGGTTGTTCATCGCTTTGACCTCCTTTTCCTGAAAAGAAGCCGGCGGTTACCTATCGTTATCACGTCATTCTCGCGCAGCCGCTTGTGCTTCGTGAGTGTTCCGTTGACGTATACTCCCGATTTCGAGCCCATGTCCGTTATCGTCCATTTTCCGCCCTCTACGACGTTAAGCATCGCGTGATAGCGCGATACCGACATATCCGGCAGCCTTATATCCGCTGAGGCGTGTCTGCCGATGAGTATCTCGTCGCATTCAAGCGGGTATACCGCGCTCTGGTCGGCGAGCTCCATGTCTGCCGCAAGCTTGCTCCAGCGCTTTTTGCCCGAGCTCTTCTCGCGGTAGGAAGTCAGCATGAGCGCCATTGCACATATGTCTATGGCTGCTGCTGATATCGCGCAGAGCAGTAGTTTTGCTGAGTCCATTCTGTATTTCCTTTCCTTCGTCAGCGTGTGCTGATTTTTTCACAAAGTACATTATAACACATTTAAATAGTGATTGCAAGCCGGAATGAGC
>DEDQ01000056.1:34145-35042 GCA_002350065.1 Ruminococcus flavefaciens | reverse complement strand
GAATTGAGAATTGCCGCCGAGGACATTTTTTTGGTCATATTCAACGCTTGCAAAATATTTTCATTTGTGATATAATTATCAGGAATGTTTATTTTTGAATCATCACAAGCAGAAAGGAGCTTATCCGGAAGTCGCTTCCGGTGTGAAGGATATGGCTAAAAAGAAGGATTACGGTAACGACAGTATCACCATGCTCAAAGGCGCAGATAAAGTAAGAAAGCGCCCCGCTGTTATTTTCGGCTCGGACGGTCTTGACGGCTGCGAGCACTCTATATTCGAGGTCATCTCGAACTCTATCGACGAGGCGCGTGCCGGCTTCGGCGACAAGATAATCATCACTCACTACCGCAACCACGATATCGAGGTCGAGGACTTCGGACGCGGCTGCCCTGTAGATTTCAACAACAACGAGCAGCGCTACAACTGGGAGCTGGTCTACTGCGAGCTCTATGCCGGCGGTAAGTACGACGCAAGCGGCGATTCCTACGAGTTTTCCCTCGGTCTGAACGGTCTCGGTCTATGCGCGACTCAGTTCGCCTCCGAGTTCATGGACGTTGAGGTCATTCGCGACGGCTTCAAGTATGAGCTCCACTTCGAGAAGGGCGACAACGTCGGCGGTCTCAAAAAGGAGCCCTGTAAAAAGAAGCATACCGGTACCAAGACCCGCTGGCGTCCTGACCTCGAGGTGTTTACTGATATCGAGGTCTCGGACGAGTTCTTCCATGATATCCTCAAGCGTCAGGCGGTCGTTAACCCGAATATCCTCTTCGTTTTCCGCTCCGAGAACGAGGCCGGAGGCTTCAACGAGACCGAGTTCTTCTACGAGAACGGCATCACCGACTACGTTAAGGAAATAGCCGAGGACAAGGCTCTTACCACTATCCAGCACTGGACTGC
>DEDQ01000056.1:33815-34072 GCA_002350065.1 Ruminococcus flavefaciens | reverse complement strand
AACAAGGTCAAAAAGACCGAATACTATCACAATTCCAGCTTCCTCGAGCACGGCGGTTCGCCGGAGGACGCTGTAAAGCGTGCGTTTGCGGCTCAGATCGACGCTTATATCAAGTCCGTTAACGGCTACCAGAAGAACGAGAACAAGATAAAATTCGAGGACGTTGAGGAATGTCTCATACTTATCTCTTCCTCATTCTCGACTCAGACCTCCTACGAGAACCAGACCAAAAAAGCTATCACCAATAAGTTCATTCG
>DEDQ01000056.1:16556-33750 GCA_002350065.1 Ruminococcus flavefaciens | reverse complement strand
GAGGCTAAGAAGATATCCGAGCAGGTGCTCCTTAACAAGAGAAGCCGCGAAAATGCCGAGCGTACACGTCTCAATATGAAGAAGAAGCTCTCCGGTACTATCGACCTTGCAAATATGGTCGAGAAGTTCGTTGACTGCCGTACCAAGGACGTCAGCCGCCGTGAGCTCTACATCGTGGAGGGCGACTCGGCTCTCGGTTCTGTCAAGCTCGCGAGAAATGCCGAATTTCAGGCTGTTATCCCCGTCCGCGGAAAGATACTCAACTGCCTTAAAGCTGAGTATGCGAAAATCTTCAAGAGTGAGATAATCACTGACCTCATAAAGGTCCTCGGCTGCGGAGTTGAGGTTACATCAAAGGCGAATAAGGAACTCTCTACCTTCGATATAAACAATTTCCGCTGGAGCAAGATAGTTATCTGTACCGATGCCGACGTTGACGGCTTCCAGATACGTACCCTTATACTCACTATGCTCTATAGACTCACTCCTACACTTATAGAGGAGGGCTACGTCTATATCGCCGAGTCGCCGCTGTTTGAGATAAATACAAAGGAGAAGACCTACTTCGCATACACTGAACAGGAAAAACAGCGTATCCTCGGTCTTATCGGCGATAAAAAGCACACTATCCAGCGCTCGAAAGGTCTCGGTGAGAACGAGCCCGACATGATGAGCCTTACTACTATGAACCCAGATACCCGACGTCTTATAAAGGTATCTGTGGACGATATCACGGAATCGGCTGAGGTGTTTGAGATGCTCCTCGGAGATGACTTGCAGGGACGTAAGGACTATATCTCTGAATACGGCGCGGATTACCTCGAGCTCGCTGATATTTCTTGATTACGGCAAAGGAGAACACAATGGCTAAGAAAAAAGATACTTCAAAAAGCACTCCTGCTTTCAAGCATGAGGCTTATATAGAAGGCTCGGGCAGCGTTGTTGACCAGCAGATAGCTGACGTCCTCAAAAGCAATTATATGCCCTACGCAATGAGCGTTATCATTTCCCGAGCCCTCCCCGAGATAGACGGCTTCAAGCCCTCACACAGAAAGCTCCTGTACATGATGTACAAGCGAGGTCTGCTCAGCCCCGATAAGGAGCGTTCAAAGTCGGCTAACGTTGTCGGCGAGACCATGAAGCTCAATCCGCACGGCGACCAGGCTATATACGAGACTATGGTCCGTATGACACGCGGCAACGAGGCTCTGCTCCACCCCTACGTCGACAGCAAGGGCAACTTCGGAAAGCAGTATTCCAGCAAGATGCACTACGCGGCTTCACGTTATACCGAGGTCAAGCTCGAAAAGATATGCAACGAGCTCTTCCGCGATATCGACCACGATACCGTAGATTTCGTTCCCAACTACGATAACACCATGCAGGAGCCCTCGCTCCTTCCGGCGACCTTCCCGACTGTGCTCGTCAACTCCAATACCGGTATCGCCGTATCAATGGCGAGCAACGTCTGCCCGTTCAATCTCGCTGAGATATGCGAGACCACTATCGCGCTCATGAAAAATCCCGAGCATGATATACTCAGCACTTTAAAGGGTCCTGATTTTCCCGGCGGCGGCTTCCTCCTCTACGATGAGGCGGAGCTTAACAAGGTCTATGAGACCGGCAGGGGAAGCATCAAGGTGCGCTGTAAATACTCGTATGACAAGTCCTCGAATTGTATCGAGATAACTGAGATACCCTATACTACCACTATTGAGGCTGTCATCGACAAGATAATCGAGCTCGTTAAAGCCGGTAAGATACGCGAGATATCTTATATCCGCGACGAGACCGATATCAACGGTCTGAAAATAGCTATCGACCTCAAACGCGGCACTGACCCCGATAAGCTCATGCAGAAGCTCTACCGCCTTACTCCGCTTCAGGACAGCTATCCCTGCAATTTCAATATCCTTATCGCAGGCACTCCTAAGGTCATGGGCGTGCGCGAGATACTCACCGAGTGGACTGCTTTCCGCGAGGAGTGCGTTCAGCGCCGCACCTATTTCGACCTCCAGAAGAAAAAGGAGAAGCTCCACCTGCTTGAGGCTCTCTCGAAGATACTCCTCGATATCGACAAGGCAATTAAAATTATCCGCGAGACTGAGGCTGAGGCGGACGTTGTCCCTAACCTCATGATAGGCTTCGGTATCGACGAGGTACAGGCTGAATACGTTGCCGAGATAAAGCTCCGCAATATCAACCGCCAGTATATCCTCCGCCGCGTTGAAGAAGTAGACCAGCTCCGTAAGGATATCGCCGAAATGGAGGATATCCTCCGCGACAAGAAAAAGATACGCAAGATTATCATTGACGAGCTCAAAGAGGTCTCCAAAAACTACGCTCAGCCGCGTAAGACACTCTTCTACTATCAGTCAGACGTTGAGGAAGAGGAGGTCATCGACGATACTCCCGATTATCCCGTTAACCTCTTCGTATCCGAGAGCGGCTACTTCAAGAAGATAACTCCGCAGTCGCTCCGCATGAGCGGCGAGCAGAAGCTCAAGGAGGGCGACTACATCAGTCAGACCTTCGAGGCTACCAACAAGACCGACCTCATCTTCTTCTCCGATAAGGCTCAGGTTTACAAGTCAAAGGCGAGCGCCTTCGACGACTGCAAGGCAAGCCTCATGGGCGACTATATCCCCGCTAAGCTCAGCTTCGATGAGGGCGAGGAGCTCCGTACCATGATACCGACCCTCGATTACAGCGGTCATATCGTTTTCTTCTTCGAGAACGGCAAGGCGGCTAAGATACCTATGAAGTCCTATGAGACCAAGACCAACCGCAAGAAGCTCGCAAATGCCTATTCCGACAAGTCTCCGCTCGTGGCGGCGGTATTCGTCGCTGAGGATGCTGATATCCTGCTGAGAACTACCTCCGGACACGCTCTCGTGTTCAATACCGGTATGATACTCCCGAAGGCGACAAGAGATTCTCAGGGCGTTCAGGTCATCAATCTCAGGAAGAATGCTTCACTTTCTTCGGCTGAGATAATAACCGAGGAGATGCTCCCCGAGCTTGAAAAATACCGCGCAAGAGCAGTTCCCGCCGCAGGCAAGCCTGCTAAGGAACTCGGCGACAGCAATCAGCTCAGCTTTGAATAAGACGAAAGCTCCATTGACCGTTTGTGGTCAGTGGAGCTTTTTTTAGTATCGTATCTGTATCGTGAGCATTTTTTCGTCGTTGATGTAGCTGAGACTCTGTCCGGCTTCAATGGAGACTCCGGCGTCCCATATTTCCTGCTCGGTGAAGAGCTTTTCCATTGCAGTGTCAAATGCTCCCTTGTCGGCGAACATCAGCTCTATACAGCGCGTGTCGGCTGTTCTGCTCACAACTGCGCCTATCGAGTTTACGTCGTATACCGAGAAGTAAGAGCCGTTCCGCTTGTAGTAATTGTCAGAGAGCGATATGCACTGAGGCACGTAGTAGTTGTCCTCATCTATCGTTCTTGTCCGCAGCAGCATTTCGTCTGTTATCATGAAATAGTCGTGCATCAGGAAGTCTATTTCCGATTCCATTTCGGGGTCGTCCCATGTGACATCTACCCAGTAATACTCGCCGTTTATTTTGACATAGTTCCATGCGTGCTTGCCGCGGTCGCTGTAGCCTGAGCAGACTCCGCATTCTATCCCGAGACGGTCGAGTATGAGCTGGTAGGCTTCTGCGTAGCCCTGACAGACTGCTTCGCCGTCAACAAGACAGCCGTATGCCGTTCCCCACAGTCCGTTTTCGTTGAGAGAGGCTTTCTCCGAGGCATAGCGCGTGTTGTTGACGAGGTAGTCATGCACGAACAGCGCCTTATCATAGTTGTCACTGCCCGCCGGTATATTGCTTATAACGTTTTCGGCGGCTGATATCAGCTCGCTGTACATGGTTTTAAGCTGAGCGGGGGAGTAGTCGTTCAGCGTCATGAAGCTGATGTTTGTCTCATCGCCGGAAATGGTCGTGCAGTAGCCGTTCAGCCAGAAATACTCCGGATAGCTGCTGCGTATCCTCTTTACAGCCGAGTCGATGCGTTCCTGCTCTATCCTGCCCTTGTATTTGGTGTCGTTCCTGAATTCGGAAAGGGCATAGGTGATGTTTTCGTAAACATCATCGGTGGAATATGCGGGCGTTTCTTTTTCGAGACGCGCTGCCTCGTCCTTTATAAAGAAGGATGCGGCGGCTCCGGATACTGCAATTCCGAGTATTACGGCTATCAGTATCGTGAAAAGCGCATTTTTGAAAAAATTGTCGGATCTCATATCATCAGAAGATTATGTCGAGCGCAAACATCTTGTCGGAACGGTAGTATTTCATTTTCTTCTTGTCAATATTGGATGCCTTGTATATCTTTCCGTCGTTGATAAGGTCATACAGAGCCTTTTTGTATGTTTCGTAATCCGAGAACATCATCTCGCAGTGCGGCTTATCTGCCTGACCTTCGATGTACCCGATGACCTTGTCGCGGTCGTAGGAATCAAAGTAGGCGTTGTTCTTTACAAAGTAATTCTCGTCGATCGATGTGCAGTCCGGAAAGTAGCCCTGCGTCCAGTCGATGTTTCTCGAGCGGAGTATCATATCGCTGTTTACAAGGAAGTAGGTGTGTTCTGCCTGATAATCGTCAGCGTAGCTGTCCATATCGTCCCATGTGGCGTCGAGCCAGTAGTATTTTCCGTCGATGTTTACGTAGTTCCATGCGTGGTTTGAGCCTGTGCATATGCCGCTTTCGATGCCGAGCTTGTTCATGAGGTAGATGAATGCCTCGGCATAGCCCTGACATACTGCGCTTCCCTGCACAAGACAGCCGTAGGAGGTGCCCCATAGTCCGTTGTTCGGGGAATCAGCTCCCTTGTAGTCGTATTTGCAGTTTTCGGTTATGTAATCATGTATGTACAGGACCTTGTCGTATGTGCTTCCTTCGGGCACTCCGGCGATTATCTCGTTGCCCTTTTCTTCGAGCTCTGCTGCCATTGCAGGTATGTCCTCTTCTTCGAGGTC
The DNA here is from genome assembly GCA_002350065.1 of Ruminococcus flavefaciens. Taxonomy (GTDB): domain Bacteria; phylum Bacillota; class Clostridia; order Oscillospirales; family Ruminococcaceae; genus Ruminococcus; species Ruminococcus flavefaciens_N. The sequence goes on along the minus strand of DEDQ01000056.1, from coordinate 28,767 downwards.
CTTGAGAAGTCCGAGGTCGACATTCGAGCCGTCAGTGCAGGTCTCGGCAAGATAGCGGTCGCCGAGCCAGAATACTTCCGGATAGTCGTTCGGAAGCTGCGCAAGAGCTTTTTTTACGTCCTGATTCGTCACTCTTTCCGATACTTTGCAGTGATACTCATAGTTGAGTATCTCGGCGCACATCTCCTGATACCACAGGCTTTCCTGCATTTCTGCTCCGGTTATGGTTATATTGTCAGGAACTTCGTTTGCTTCGGGCATCTCCGGAGGCTCTATCTCTTCTTTGGAAATGGGCGAAGAGCAGCCGCATAAAAGCATTACGGCTGCGCAGACTGCGGAAATGAGTTTTAGTTTTTTCATATGGTGTGTACCCCTTTATATAATTTCTATCCTATATCATGAACTGCTTTTGCAGTTTTTTACATTTTAAGTCCATCAAAGCTTTTGTCGAGTATTGCTGCTGAGCTGCGGAATTTCTCCATTTCTTCTTCGGTGAGCGAGAGCTCGAGAACTTCCTTTACGCCGTTTCTTCCGATTATCGACGGTACGCCGATAAATACGTTGCGGCTGTCATACTCTCCGCAGAGCTTTGCCGAGACCGTGAGAACGCTGTTCTCGTCGCCGAGTATAGCCTTGACTATCCTCGTTATCGCCATTCCGATGCCGTAATAGGTAGCGCGTTTCGCCTCGATTATCTTGTATGCGGCTGTGCGTACCTGTTCCTCTATTTTTTTCATGTCGTCGGCGCTGTAGGAATTCCTGCTGTCGTCGAGTATCTCCGATACCTGCTTCGTTGCAAGCATTACCTGCGAGAGCGGTACGAATTCGCTGTCGCCGTGCTCGCCGATGACGTAGGCGTGGATATTCTTCGGGTCAACTGTGAAATAGTCGCCGAGGAGATAGCGAAGTCTTGCTGTGTCGAGCGAGGTGCCTGTGCCGATGACGCGTGAAGCTCCGAAGCGTGAGAGCTCGTACGTTACGCGGGTCATGATGTCGACAGGATTCGTCGCTACGAGGAATATGCCGTCAAATCCGGATTTGACTACCGGCGTGATTATCGAGCGGAAGACCTCGGTGTTGCGCTGGAGAAGGTCGAGCCGCGTTTCGCCCTCTTTCTGGGCAACTCCTGCCGCGATGACGATTATGTCCGCGTCCTTGCAGTCATGGTAATCTCCCGCGTATATCTTCATATTCGACTTTGCGAATGCGAGTCCGTGGTTGAGGTCCATTGCCTCGCCCATGGCGCGTTCCTTGTTTACGTCTATGAGCACGAGCTCGTTGCATATGCCGCCCTGATTTACAAGTGCATACGCGAAGCTCATTCCGACCATTCCCGTACCAATAAGTACGACTTTTCTTCTGTCAGTATTCATATTATCGCTCCTTTACCATATGATATCATGCGTGTAATATAAAATTATTATATATTATTGCGGCGGCTTTGTCAAGCTTCATATCCGCTTGCGGAGCCCCGACTTTATTCCCGATATTATTATCTCACGTGCTCTTATTGCTGCCTCCTTTGAAAGCGGAGGTGTGTCCGGCAGGGGATAGTCTATCCCGAGCTCTGCGTATTTCGGCTTTGCCATGTCGTGATACGGCAGAACGTCCAGCGCCTTGACGTTCTTCAGCGTTGAGAGATACTCTCCGAGACGGAAGAGCTCGTCGTATTTGTCGGTGATGCCCGGAACTACTACATGGCGTATCCATACCGGTATCCCGAGGTCGCGGATATGCTCCGCAAAGGCGAGGATATGGCTGTTTCCCATGCCTGTGAGCTTTTTGTGCCCGTCAGGGTCGATGTGCTTTATGTCGAGCATTACGAGGTCGGTGTATTTCAGCACCTCGTCTATTTTGCTGTGTTCTGCCGGAGAGTAGACTCCTGCCGAGGTGTCAAGGCAGGTATGTACTCCCTTTGATTTGGCAAGCGAGAAGAGCTCGGCGAGAAATTCCGGCTGCGCGAGAGGTTCTCCGCCGGTAGCTGTTATGCCTCCCGTTTTCAGAAACTCCTTGTATGAATCGTATTCGCGCATTAGCTCCTCGGCTGTGACCTCGTGACCTCCGCTGTATTCCCATGTATCGGGGTTGTGACAGTATTTGCACCTGAGCGGACAGCCCTGAAAGAATACAACATATCTCACGCCCGGTCCGTCAACTGTTCCGAAGCTTTCGGTCGAATGGATACGTCCTTTCACAGCAGTTCCTCCTTTGTGTAGGCGATAAGCCGGTCTTTTTCGTTTGGAAGCTCCTCGTCGATAACGAGGGCGAGCAAGGCTTCGAGTACTGCTCCTATTGCCTTTCCGCAGAGCCCGAGCTCCTTCATGTCGTTGCCGTTTACGGCAAGCTGCCGCAGACTCATGCACTGGTCCTGACGTATCAGCTCGCGGGCGATTTCTGCGCATTTGTCAAAGTAGGGGTTCTCATCGAGTACGAACTCGCATTTGGCAAGGTTGTCGGCTTTTTTGGCTTCAAGCAGCATAAAGAGGTTCTCTGCGCCGATGCGCGATATCATGCGCTTGATGTGTTTTTCCGAGCCTATCGTATCGCTGTGATACGCGATTATCGTGCATACGCTTTCTGTGAAGTCGCTGCTGAATCTAAGCCGCTTCATGACCTCGCGGGCAATATCAGCACTTACACCGGCGTGTCCCTTGAAATGTCCTACTCCGTTTTCGTCGAGCTTGAACATCTGCGGCTTGCCGATGTCGTGCAGGAGCATCGCCGTCCGCAGGAGCTCGTTATCCGGAGCTGCTTCAACAGCCCGCACGATGTGCTCGTAGACGTCGTATTTGTGGTATTTCGAGCGCTGCTGGAAATCAAAGCACGGTCTGAATTCGGGTATAAGCTGCGCTATTATCTCTCTGTATCTGAGGGCGGTCTCTGCAAAATGGCTGCCCATTATCATCTTTATCAGCTCGTCGCGGCATCGCTCACGCGAGATGAGGCCGAGGCGCGAGCGCATTGCGAGTGCCGCAGTTTCGGTCTTTTCGTCCGTTCTGTATCCGAGGACTGATGCGAACCGGACTGTGCGGAGTATGCGCAGGGCGTCCTCGGCAAAGCGTTTTTCCGGTTCACCCACGCAGCGGAGTATGCCTGCTTTCAGGTCGGCTTCACCGCAAAACGGGTCGTGTACTTTTCCGCGTATGTCCATTGCCATTGCGTTGATAGTCAGGTCGCGGCGTGCGAGGTCTTCCTCGAGCGATGATGAGAACTTCACACTGTCGGGACGGCGCGAATCGCTGTAGCTTCCGTCAACACGGAAGGTCGTTATCTCAAACGGCTCTGAATCATATAGTACGGTAACTGTACCGTGTTTTATTCCTGTTGGTATGACTTTCATGCCGGAAAAAACTTCCATTATCTGCTCGGGCAGCGCATTCGTGGTTATGTCAATGTCGCTTACCGGACGTCCGAGAAGCATATCCCTGACGCAGCCGCCGACGATATATGCCTGATATCCGGCGCTTTCGAGCATGGAGAGCATTATTTCATATTTTTTATCGTATTTCACGTCATCACCGCCTTAGTATCATTATACTACTTTTTGCCTGCAAAATCAATCTTTTTCACGCAAGCCTCTCGCATTGGCAGGAAAAAAGCTCCGTATCCGGAGTGTGCCGGAAAACGGAGCTTTGTTCGTTCTTTTATTCAGAGCTGCCGTAGAGCTTCTCTATCATTTCTGCATATTCCGGCTCGGATACGCGGAGATGCTTTATCGCCTCGCGGCGGTGGCTGATGAGAAATTCGTACAGCTTCGGGTCATCGCGTCTGAGTGTTTCCTCAAAGTGCTGCGTCCGCTCCTTTATGCGGGCGAATGCCGCAGGGTCGCGCTGTCCGATGCGCTGCGCTATGCGGAGCTTGCGGCGCTCTATCGCTTCCTCTATCTGCGATTCGGGAATGCCGAGCTTTTTCGATATCTCGCTGAGGTGGAGCTGTAAATGCTCGAGAAGCTCCTCGCTGTCGAGGTCGCCTACGCCATTCCATGAGCCGTGCACCTTTACGACGTCGGTGAGCTCCTGCTGCGGAGGCTGGGTGACGTCGATGTTTTCAAGCAGCTTTTTCGTGTATTTTTCCATTTCCTCTTCGGCGTTTTCTCCGAATGCCCACTCGAATTCGAGACGTTCGGCGTTGCCGTAGGGGAGCGGCTTATCGGCTGATACGGGACTTTCAAGCTCGTAGGGCGGGCGAATGCCCGCTGCTGTGAGAGCCGAGACGATAGTCCGGCGGCAGCGCCCTTCCTCGACAAATGCGCCGATGCCGAGCTGGCGGAAGCGGTCGTTGAGAGGTCCGATATGCGACGCGAAGCAGAGCGTTATCCCGCGGTCTTTAAGCTGCTTGTCAAGGGCGGCGAGCCGGTCGGCGGCGGTGATGTCGATGTTGCAGATAGCTCCTGAATCAACGACTACGCATCTTGTCTCGTCAGTAAGGGCTCCCTCGATGTCGGCAATGAACATCTTTATGTTGGCAAAGTACAGATTGCCGGAAAACCGGTATATCACGGCGCTTTTCAGCGGCACGGAGTAGGTGTTGCGCTCAAGACTGTGAAAGCCCTCATGTCCGGATATCACTCCGAGGAATGAGCGTTTGGGGTTCGCGGTGTTGATAATAACTGCAATGAACGAGAGGACTACTCCGATGAGTACGCCGTAGACCGTTCCGAAGAGGAGAACTCCTGCAAATGCGCCGAGAAAGATGAGAAGCTCGCGTTTGTCCTGTCTGAAAAGGCGCTTTGCAAGGTGAAATTCAACCGCTCCGAGCAGGGCGGAAATGACTATCGCGGTCAGTACCGGCACCGGCAGATACTTGATGAAGCCAGTGAAAAACATGAGTATCAGCATCATTGCTGCTGAGGCTGTAAGCGACATCACCTGCGAGGCTCCGCCGTACTGCTCTCCCATTGCACTTCGCGATACAGAGCCGTTTACAGGGCAGCAGCCGGTGGCTCCGGCTGCGAGATTTCCAATGCCGTAGACAAGTATCTCGCGGTTTTCATTCAGGCGGTAGCCGTTCTTCTGCGCAAGATTGTTCGACGCGAGCAGAGTCTCTGCCATTATCACTATCGCTATGGTCATGCTGACCGGTATGATATCGTAGAGAATGCCGATGTCTGCATGAGGGAGGCTCCATTCCGGAAGTCCCGTTTTTACCTCCGCGAGCTTGGCAATACCGTATTTGTCTGCGAATCCGGAACAGCCGAGCGCTGCTCCGCCTGCCATTACAAATACTGACATCGGCAGCTTCGGCATGAGCTTTTTCGCTCCGAGAAGCAGCGCGAGCGATACTGCTCCGAGAAGCAGCGACATCGCATTGAAGCTCTCACGGCAGGTGGTGATGATGTGCTCCGTCAGCTCTATCAGCTCGCCCGAGCCGCTCGTGCCGCCGAGCAGCTTCGGTATCTGCATCAATATGATAGTAGTCGATATGCCGCTGATAAAGCCTCCCATGACCGGCGTGGAGATGTAGTTGACGAGCCTTCCTGCCTTGAAAATGTAAAACAGCACCAGCCATGCGCTTACGCAGAAGGTCATCAGCGGGACGACTCCTACGGCTTCATCTGAGCCCGAAGCTATCCCTTTTTCCGCGAGAAATGCTCCTACAAGTGCGGCAGGTGCGGCGTCAACTCCGAATATGAACTGCCGCGATGTTGAAAAAAGTCCATATATGAGTATCGGGAATATCGAGCCGTAAAGCCCGTATACCGGCGGCAGACCTGCTACCTGTGCGTATCCCATTGATATCGGTATCGAAACGAGCGCAATGATAATGCCCGTGAAAATGTCCTTTGGAAGCGTTTTTAATGAAAAACCCTGTATTTTCATGATTACCTCCCGTCGATTTTTTAATATTATAGCATTTGCCGCGAGCTATGTCAAATCGCCTTGATATATCTGTCCCGATGTGATATAATGAATGAAAAAGCGTGTATCAGAATGGACTCCGGACTTCCGGAAAATAGCGTATTATCGGCAATGACACGATAAGTATCACCAATGCTCCTATGCGATCCTTTACTGTTTTAGCTCTCTGTGTTACTATTAGAACAGCCGGAATAGGCGATTTTTCTGAAAGGACACAGAGTTATGGAAAAAAACAAAAAAACACTATTGGCAGGGCTGTTCATGACTGCTTTGTTTATCTTATGGACAGCAATGCTCCGCTCGGCTGACGTTCAGCCTGTTGGTCTGAATGAAACTGACATTGGCTTTGCTTCGCTGAATGTATGGTTCCACAAGCTTACAGGTGAACATATGTGGCTCTATACTATTACTGACTGGCTTGGACTGGTTCCCATATTTATATGTCTGATATTTGCTGGCATAGGCCTTGTACAGCTCGTTCTGAGAAGAAGCCTCCTCAAGGTCGATAAGAATATCATTTTATTGGGAGTATACTATACAGCTGTGATATTCGCATATCTTATCTTTGAGATGATACCCCTGAATTACAGACCTGTATTGATAGAAGGACGTATGGAGGCTTCATATCCTTCTTCAACTACCTTGCTTGTGCTCAGTGTGATGCCGACACTGTGTTTTCAGGCAAACCGCAGAGTGAAAGATATCAGGCTAAAATATATCATCAATACGTTTGCGGTTCTGTTCACAATGTTTATGGTCGCTGGAAGAACGATTTCCGGTGTTCATTGGCTGACCGATATCATAGGCTCAGTTCTGCTGAGCTCGGGTATGTTTCTTTTTTATATGTTTTCAGCTCAGACCGCTGACGCACCAAAAAGACTAAACGGAGAATAATAAATGGAATTCCATGAAAAATTACAGGAACTTAGAAAAAAACACGGGCTTACTCAGGAGGAGCTTGCCAAAGAATTGTTCGTATCCCGAACAGCAATATCAAAATGGGAGTTGGGTAAAGGCTATCCGAGTATTGATTCGCTAAAGGAAATATCCCGCTTCTTTTCGGTTACAATTGATGACCTTCTGTCGTCGGAAGAGCTTATCACCGCTGCCAGCAGTGAAAACAGATCAAACCATGAAAACCTTACAGATATGTTGGTCGGCATTGTTGATGTCATGAATATAATGTCGGTGCTCCTGCCGCTTTTTCCTAAAAAAATGAATGGAAGCATTGCTGCTGTGGAGCTGCTCGCCTATACACGTTCTTCCATGCTGAGCGGCTGTATATGCTGGTGTATATTTGCTGCGATAATTATTGCGGGCATTGTTAAGGTGATTCTGAACCACATGAAAATAAAAAGCGGACGCAGGATAATTACAGCGGTTTCGTTTATCCTGAGCATTATTTGTGTTTTGTTCCTGACAATGATAAAGGCTCCGTATGCTGTTACGGTCACTTTTTTTCTCCTTGTCGTCAAGGGGGCTATTCTCCTTATCTCGCCGGCAGGAGAGCGATAATATAGAAAACAGGCAGATACTCTCCGGTATCTGCCTGCTTTTTTGTATAGCTTATTTTGCGGCTTCTTCGTCTGTGTGACGTATCTGGGCACGCTTTATCTTGCCGCCGAGCGTCTTTGGAAGCTCGTCTACGTACTCGATAACTCGAGGATACTTGTATGGTGCAGTCTCACGCTTAACGTGGTCCTGAAGCTCCTTTGTGAGCTCCGGTGAGGGCGTATAGCCCTTGGCGAGTACGACTGTAGCCTTTACTATCTGTCCGCGTATCGGGTCGGGAGCGCCTGTGATGGCTGATTCAACTACAGCGGGGTGGGTGAGGAGTGCACTTTCTATCTCGAAGGGTCCGATACGGTAGCCGGAGCACTTGATAACGTCGTCGTTGCGTCCTACAAACCAGTAGTAGCCGCGTGAATCGCGCCATGCAACGTCGCCTGTATCGTAATTCTCGCCGCCGAGTACAGCCTCGGTCAGCTCGGGATTCTTGTAGTATGCACAGAAAAGTCCTGTCGGGTGCTGTTTCTGTATGCCGCAGACCATGATGCTTCCCTCTTCACCGTCTTCGCACTCTGTTCCGTCAGGACGGAGCAGGTGGATATTATACAGCGGCGAGGGCTTGCCGGTCGAGCCGGGCTTGGGGTCTATCCACGGGAAATTTGCGATAAGGACCGTTCCCTCGCTCTGACCGAAGCCCTCGCGCATCTTCTTTCCTGTGAGCTCGTAAATGCGGTTGAATACCTCAGGATTGAGAGGCTCGCCTGCATTGCAGAAGTTCTCGATAGTTGAGAGGTCGTACTTGCTCATGTCCTCCTGAAGCATGAAACGGTACATCGTAGGAGGTGCGCAGAATGTTGTAAGCTTGTGGGCGCTTATGACCTCGAGCATATCCTTTGCGTTGAATCTTCCTGTGAAGTCATATACGAACTGTACAGCGCCGCATATCCACTGTCCGTAGAATTTGCCCCAGCCGAACTTTGCCCAGCCGGAATCGGATATGGACATATGGAGCTTGTTCTCCTGTACCTGATGCCAGTATTTTGCTGTTACGATATGTCCGAGCGGGTGTGCGAAGTTGTGGCATACCATCTTGGGCATTCCCGTTGAGCCGGAAGTAAAGTAGATGAGCATTGTGTCTGTTGCCTTTGTAGCCTCATCTCCGGTGGGACGCTCGAATGTATCCGGATACTTTGCGATCTCGTCCTCGAAGTAGTCCCAGCCCTCGCGGGGCTCGGCTACGGCAATTCTCTTGCGGAGCGTCTTTATCTGCGGAGCGGCTCCGTCGATCTGTCCGCGTATGTATTCATCGTCGCACGCAACTATTGCCGATATCTCTGCCATGTTGCCGCGGTATGCGATGTCGTGCGTGGTGAAGAGGAGGTTTCCGGGGATAAGGATTATTCCGAGCTTATGCAGTGCCGTGGCGATTACCCAGTATTCCCAGCGGCGGCGAAGTATCAGAAGAACTACATCGCCCTTTTTGAGTCCGAGACTACGGAAATAATGACAAGTCTGATTCGAGAGCTTTGATATATCCGTGAATGTGAATGTGCGTTCCTTTTTGTCGTGACTGAGCCAGAGCATTGCTTTCTTCTCGGGCTCCTGCTTTGCCCACTCATCGACGATATCCCAGCCGAAGTTGAAGTTCTCCGGTACATTTACGCGGTAATTCTCTTTGAAATCCTCGTAGGAATCGAATTCGATACGGGGCAGATAGCGATCTAAAAGCATGATTTTTATTACTCCTTTATTGTTCCCTTATTCTGCTATCATGGTCAGGAAGCGTGCCTTGGAATCGCCGTGGCAGCGCTGACCGTGCGGATATGTGGGATTGAAATATATAGAATCTCCTTCATTGAGGATTATTTCCTTGTCCTCAAAAATAACTGCGATGCTTCCCTTGAGTACGAGGTTGAATTCCTGTCCTGCGTGGGTAACGAGCTTTGCAGGCTCATCTGAGGGCTCGAGTGTTACGAGCAGCGGCTGCATGATCTTGTCGGCATAGCGGAATGCAAGATCCTTGAAGCGGTAGCCCGGGAAGCGGCTCACGGTTTTTCCGAAACCGCGGCGCACGACCTGATATGTATCTATACGGCTTGTTTCGCCGGTTATGAGTTCGTTGAAGTCGACTCGGAACTTGTTGGCTATTTCGTAAATGATGCTTATCGGAAAATCTCCGTTCTCTTCATAGCTCGCGTACTGTTCAGCTGTGATGCCGAGCTCTTCTGCAAGCTTTTCCTGTGTGTAGTCGCATACCTCACGCAGCTCGCGTATGCGTGCAGCGATCTCAATAATGCTTTCCATAGTGCAACCTCCGTTTATTGGATTGATAAGTAAACAATATATATTATACCACAAATAAATGATGCTGTCAAGGCGGAAAAACCGCGTCATCGGAAATGACGCGGTTTGCTGATGCTATCAGTCGTTTCTGTGCTGGTATGCGTAAATCGTCGGGATCATTACAGAGACCGCAGGAGATGCAAGAAGCATGATGATGAACGGGACAAAGCTTTCAACTCCCGCAAGCTTCAGGATAAATGTTACTGCAAGCATGATGATTCCTACGAGTACCCATATCTTTCCGGTGAATCTGTGAGTTGCGTCCCAGCATTTCTCGTTTTTGAGCGTCCACGGGAGCTTGATGCCGAGGGTCTTGTTCTGGCGTACTGTTGGCAGATAGTTTCCCATTATAACGAAGAGCAGTCCGAATATGAGTACGGATATAACTTCAAAATGATTGGGTATCTTATCGCCTATTTCGGCTCCGGACTTCATTATCATGAGAATGAACCAGTTCATGCCTATTACCATTATGTCGATGAATGTCAGGATTATTGTGAGCGGCTTTGCGTTTTTCTCAGCGTTGCCTGTTTTTTTCTCGCCGATCATGCAGAGCGGGAATACTATAGCGATTATCGCCGGAGCTATAAGTCCGACCCATCTTGAGCCTTCACGGTCACACTCAAACGAAGTGTTGAAATGCACCGGAACTGTATCCGGCATCGTGAGGACGAATATTGCCGATGCGATGAGGTTTGCTATGCCTATGATGATTATTGCTGCTGTGAGCTTCTTTAATGCTTTATTTTTCATGATTTTCTCCTTTCATGCCGAATACGTCGGCAATGCCTTTCAGGAAGTCCTGAAATACTGTTATGTTAAGTCTGTATGTTATAGTCTGCTTTTCCTTTTCCGATGTTACAAGTCCTGCTTCGCGGAGTATCTTCAGATGATGTGATATCGTTGCCGCGGAGATGTCGAATTTCTCGCTTATCTCGCCGGCAGTCATGTCTCCGTTTTGCAGCATTGTCAGTATCTGCCGTCTTGTCGGGTCAGCCATTGCGTTCCAAACGTCTTTCATTGTATTGCCTCCTTTTCTTCCGGCATCTTATTGTATACTAAGCGTATCGCGATAAGGAGCGCTGCGGCTGCTGAGAGCATAAATCCTGCCTCGAATACTATCGGGCAGCTGTCATAGAATATGCAGGTGAAGTCGATAGCCGTGTGAATAAGCATCGCGAGGGGATACAGCCATACCGACTTTTTGTCGCGTACAGCCTTGAATACAAGTATCGAAAGTCCGGTTTGCATCATCATTGCGGAAATGCGTTCACATATGCCAAGCATCGACTTGCCGAATGTTATTTCAGCGTAGCCTTTCAGCTTTTCCATAGTCTGCGGGAGCATTTCTGCGGGTATATCCTTCGTGAGCTCGTCAGTCCTTCCGCTGTTTATGAGCAGCGCAAGTATTATCAGTGAGAGCGTTGTCCAGCCGAAATAGAGAGCTTCTATGCCGCCGTGTCCTATTCCGTAGGAAATAGCTGTGCGGCGTGATGTATCCTTTTTCAGAAGATACCTGAATGCGATGAAGCGTCCGGTCTCCTCGAAAAGACCTGCAAGCAGTCCGGCAATAAGATAGTACAGCCACGAAGTTGCGTTTATTTTTTGCGATATAGCGCTATTTCCAAAGTACAGCGGATATGCGGGGAGCGCTTTCAGCGCGAGAGCAAAAACCGGAAATATTATAGCTCCGACGAGCGTGGGTTTGAGCTTTGTGTGCGTCCGTTTATGCCATATGATTAATACTGCTATCGGAATTAGCATCATTATTACGCCGCTTACGGCATATCCTGCGATAGTCGGTGCTGAGAATCTGATATCCATAATACGACCTCCTTTAATTTGATGAATATCTAAATACTAAGCTTAATATAAGACGGTATTTTGATATCCGTCTAAATATACTATACCACAAGCAATATGCGTTGTCAATAATTATTTTGAAAATCATCAAAATACTTGTTAGTGCCTTGTAACAAGTATAAATCGGTAAATACATTGCAGGTCATGAGCTGCGTGAGATACCATAATGCGGACGGATATGCTCAGGTGTGTGCATTTTGCCGGAAAAATACCCATATCATCGCGCTTTGCGGCTGCTATTTTTAAACATTATTATTAATAAGTAGCGGGAAAACAAATTTCACCGCTTTAGCTGTTGATTTTTTATGCGGTTTGTGGTACAATATTCATATTGACCGTTTTTTGTCATAGATTCAAAAGAACGATATTATCTGAAACGGGAAAGGAAAAATGAAATGAAAACAGTTTATACTTGCTTCTGCACTGACGTTATCCACGCCGGACACCTCAATATCATCAGGCACGCCGCTGAATACGGCAGAGTTGTTGTCGGCTGTCTCAGCGACAAGGAAATGATACGCTGCACCAAATTCCCCACAACTACTATCGACGAGAGAATAGCTCTATATAAGTCGCTTGAGGGCGTTGACGAGGTCATCGTGCAGGAGGATATGCGCTACGACGACGTTATCGCTAAG
>DEDQ01000056.1:10493-16499 GCA_002350065.1 Ruminococcus flavefaciens | reverse complement strand
GAGTACGGCGGACAGATAGTTGACGTTCCCTATACATATAACGAAGAAGTCAGAAAGGTCGACGACAAGCTCAGAGAAAAGCTCTCTATGCCTGAATACAGAAGAAAACGTCTCCGTCAGCTCATCGAGATGACTCCTGTTGTTAAAACTATGGAGGCTCATTCCGGCCTTACCGGTCTTATCGTTGAAAAGACTATGGTCGAGGGTCAGGACGGCAGACTCAATCAGTTCGACGCGATGTGGGTATCCTCGCTCTGCGACAGTACCGACCGCGGCAAGCCCGATATCGAGCTCGTTGATATGACCTCGCGTCTGCGTACTATCAACGATATCATGGAGGTCACTACGAAGCCTATTATCCTCGACGGCGATACAGGCGGACTTACCGAGCATTTCGTATACAACGTGAGAACTCTCGAGCGTATGGGCGTCAGCGCTGTTATCATCGAGGACAAGACCGGTCTCAAGAAGAACAGTCTCTTCGGCACTGAGGTCGTTCAGACTCAGGATTCTATCGAGAATTTCTGCGCTAAGATAGCTGCCGGCAAGAAGGCTCAGCTCTCCGACGATTTCATGATAATCGCACGTATCGAGAGCCTTATCCTCGAGTGCGGCATGGACGACGCTCTTGAAAGAGCTTTCGCGTTCGCCGGTGCAGGCGCTGACGGCATCATGATACACAGCCGCAAAAAAGACCCTGCTGAGATATTCGAGTTCTGCGACAAGTTCAGAGAGAAGGACAGCAAAACTCCTATCGTTGTCGTTCCTACTTCGTTCAATCAGGTCACAGAGGCTGAGCTCTCGTCTCACGGCGTCAATATCGTCATCTATGCAAATCAGCTCATGAGAGCCGCTTTCCCCGTGATGAAGCAGACTGCTGAGGGCATTCTCAGAGCTCACAGAGCCCTTGAGGTCGATTCTACTCTCATGCCCTTCAAGGACATAATCAGACTTATCGACGAGATATGAGGAATGCTCAATGGACGAGAAATACCTGATACTTTCTGATATACACGGCAACGTGAGCGCATTCGATTCCGTTATGAAGGACTGCACCGGCGAGGACTTCAAGGGCGTTGTCCTCCTCGGCGACTGCATCGACTACGGTATGCGCTCGAATACGATAATTGAAAAGCTCCGCGTGCTCGAAAACGGTGCGTGGAAGGATAAGATAGCGGTGAATATCTGGGGAAACCATGAGAAGCTCGTGGTCGATAAGGACCTCGAGAGACTCTCTTCTGACCGCGGAAGAGTCATGGCGAGATATACTGCCGACCAGCTTACAGATGAGTCGGTCGAGTATATAAACAGGGGCATGAACCGTAACGGCATCGAGGTCTTCATGCTCGGCGGGCTGAAGGCTCTCGCTGTACACGGCTCGCTCACCGATAACTACTGGAAGGCGATAATGCCCGATGACCTCAGAGGCAATTACTCCGGATACGATATCGTCTTTTCCGGACATTCGCATTATCCCCATTGCTTTACAAAGTTCTATGACTGCGACAACGCCGAAATGCGCAACAAAAAGGCAGTTATTTTCATTAATCCGGGCTCTGTCGGTCAGCCCCGCAACCATAATCCGCTCGCGCAGTATGCAGTTCTGCACCTGCCGTCAAAGCGTGTGGAGCTCAGGGCTGTCGAGTACGACGTTGCGTATGAGCAGTCGCTCTTCCCGGAGGAAATAGATGAATTCTACAAGACAAGATTAACTCACGGAGTTTAAGAAAGGTGAATGTTATGAGTAAATTATATGCTATCAGCGGCGTTACAGGTATGACGGGTAATGAGCTCGTCCGCCAGATACTCTCTGACAAGGAGAGCAAGGACCATATCCTCGGATTCGATAATTTCTACGCTTCCTCTATCGATACAGTCGCAGACTGTATCGACGACGAGAGATTCGAGTTCTTCGAGTATGATATCAACAACAAGGAGCAGATGGCTGACTTCGAGAGCCGCGTCAATGCTGTGAAATCGCAGTATGACGAGGTAATTTACATCAACTGTGCGGCAGTTGTTCACACTGAGCACTTCTACCACGTTTATGAGACCTACGAAACTAACGTTGCCGGCATGAACGAGTTCCTCCAGCAGGCGATAAGAGTCGGCGCTCAGAAGTATATCAACTGTTCGACCTCTGAGGTCTACTCCATGAATTCTTGGAACGAGAACGGCGGCGTTAAGGAGTCGGACTTCCTCACAATGGCTGTTGCTGAGCACAGCCAGAGAACCAGTTATGCAACAGGCAAGCTCCTCACTGAGTTCTTCATGAAGGACGCTGTCGATACCGGAAAGATAAAGGGCTGCTCTATCAGATTTGCTAACGTTTACAGCAAGAATGAGCGCTTCCCCAAGCACATAATCCCGTTCATAATCAATAGCTTCCGCGATAACGGAAAGGTAGTTCTTCTCGAGAACTCACGCAAGAACAAGCGTACTTTCCTCAATAACTACGACAGCTGCAGCGCTGTTCTCGCACTTGCAAATACCGATTCCGCTCTCGACGGAACTGTTTACAATGTTGCTACCGACGAGGAGATATCCATCATCGACCTCGCTAAGCTCTGCGCTTCTAAAATGGGCATTTCCGACCCCGTTATCGAGTTCGACGGCTACAGAGAATCTGACCCCGAGAGACGCCTTCTCTCAACTGAAAAAATAAGAACACGCACATCATGGAAGCCCGCTGTTGACCTCGAAAAGGGTCTCGATGAGTGCATCACCAACTACCTCAAGGGCTGAGGAGGATAAAAGTGAAAGCAGCGATAATCACAGTTGCCGGCGTTTCCAGCCGCTTCAACGAGGGTATCCCCGAGGAGCAGAAGCGCCACAAGATAATCTATTACGAAAACGAAAAGAAGCACACGCTTCTGTATCATCTCCTTGAAAAGTGTATGTTTGCCGACAGGATAGTCCTCGTAGGCGGACATAAATACGACGACCTCACCGCTTACTGTAACGAGCTCCCCGCTGAGATGCAGGAGAAGATAGTCCTCACATACAATGAGCACTATTCCGACCTCGCTTCCGGCTACAGCCTCTATGTCGGACTGAAAGAGCTGTTTGACAGGTTCGGCGGCGACGTTGAAGAGGTCCTCTTCGTTGAGGGCGACCTCGACATCGACAAGGCTTCGTTCAATAAGGTCATTGCTTCTGACAAGAGCGTGCTGACCTACAGCTTCGAGCCCATATACGCCAAAAAGGCTGTCGTCCTCTACAGGGACGGCGAGGGCTGCTTCAGGTATGCTTTCAACAGCAGCCACGGTCTGCTTAAAATCGACGATGCATTCTCCGTTATCCTCAACTCGGGACAGATGTGGAAATTCACTGACGCTGCAAAGCTCAGAGCCGCAAATGAGAAGTTCTTCGCTGAGGAAAAGGACGGCACGAATCTCCGCATAATCCAGAACTATATTGACTCCTGCGGCAGTGACAGCTTCGAGCTCGTGAGCCTTTCACGCTGGACAAACTGCAATACCCGTGAGGACTACAGAAAAATCTTATCTTACTGGGAGGAAGAAAAATGAAAACACTCGAACAGCGACTCGGTATCGTTGAACAGCACATAAAAAATAATGACTACAAAGTTATGATAATCGGTCTCGGAAGCGTCGGCTCGTACCTTCTCGATTACCTCATGAGCAAAAATGACCCCGCACTCAGCATTGTTGTCGTTGGCCGCGACGCTGAGAAGATGCAGACTAAGGTCAACATTACCCGCGTTGCAGGTCTCATCAGAGGTGTAAACAAGACTCATATCGACGTTGAGGGCGGCGTTGACCTCAACGATATCAGCGCTATAAAGGCTGCTATCGAGAAGTATCAGCCCGATTTCATCGTAAACTCAAGCCGCGCATATCCCGGCCTCAAGTACGGAAGCATCTCATGGGCTAACATCAGAGCTTACGGCATCTGGAGCCCTCTCGCTATCCGTTTTACAAAGAATGTCATGGAGGCTTGCGACCTCGCGGATACAAATGCGATAGTTATCAATACTTCCTACTCCGACGCTGTTATCCCGTGGCTCAAGAGCGCCGGCAAGGCTTATCCCGACTTCGGCAGCGGCAACCTCAATCACCTCGTTCCCCGTATGAAGTTCGCGGCAGCAGAAATGCTCGGCGTGAAGGATTTCTGGAACGTTGATGTTATGTTCGCGGCAGGTCATTTCCACGACGTATGCATCAGCAAGGAGGGGCAGGCTGAGGGCGTGAAGCTCCCGTTCAAGGTTTACTACAAGGGCGAGGAGAAAAATCTCTCCGCTGATGAGATATTCAAGGCTTGCAGGATATCAATGCCCGTTGACCAGACAAGAAATATGATGAATGCTTCAAGCAACTATCAGATAATCTCCGCAATTATCGACGCTGTCCGCAGCGGCGAGGACCAGAGGATATTCACTCCCGGATTCGGCGGAAATATCGGCGGATATCCCGTGCTTGCCGGCTATAAGGACGGTAAGCTCAATGCATGGATAGATGAGAGCGTTTTCAGCTTTGAGGAAATGAACAAGGCTGACAGGGAGTCCATGACTCTTGACGGAGTCGAGGACGTTGTCGACGGCAAGCTCGTCTATACTGACGCGCTCATCGAAAAGGCTAAAAAGGCATTCGGTGCTGAGCTCCCCAAGACTGTTGCGTATGATGACATCGAGAAGACCGCTAAGTTCATCATTGATGAGATAATCATGCCGCAGCTTGCTAAAAAAGGCGAATAATGGAGGTTTCACAACGTGAAGGCAGAAAAACTTGTTGAGATAATCGGCGCTGACTTCTATACCGGAGTCCCCGACAGCCAGCTCAAGGCGCTGTGCAACTATCTCATGAATACATACGGTATCGACCAGAAGCACCACATCATTGCTGCTAACGAGGGCAACTGCACCGCTCTTGCGGCTGGATACCACCTTGCTACCGGAAAAGTTCCGGTAGTTTATATGCAGAATTCAGGCGAGGGCAACATCATCAATCCTGTTGCGTCTCTGCTCAATGACAAGGTATACGCTATCCCCATGATATTCATCGTCGGCTGGCGCGGCGAGCCCGGAGTTCACGACGAGCCTCAGCATATCTATCAGGGCGAGGTCACTGTTAAGCTCCTCGAGGATATGGACGTCAGAACGTTCATCATCAGCAAGGATACTACCGAGGACGAGCTCTCCGCTGCAATGGAGGGCTTCCGCAAGGAACTCGCAAACGGCAAGCAGGTCGCTTTCATCGTCCGCAAGGGCGCTATAAAGTACGATGAGGAAGTCGTATACAAGAACGACAACAAGATGATACGCGAGGACATTATCCGTCACATCGCTAAGGCAAGCGGTGAGGATCCGATAGTTTCCACTACGGGAAAGCCCAGTCGTGAGCTCTTCGAGACCAGAACTGCTAATGGTCAGAGCCACAAGTATGACTTCCTTACTGTCGGCTCAATGGGTCATGCTTCATCTATCGCTCTCGGTGTGGCTATAAATAAGCCTGACCGCCGCATCTGGTGCGTTGACGGCGACGGAGCTGTTCTCATGCATATGGGCAGCATGGCTGTCCTCGGCGCTAATGCTCCCAAGAATATGATACATATCGTTATAAATAACGGAGCACATGAAACGGTCGGCGGAATGCCTACTGTAGCTTCAAAGATAGACCTCGTTGCTATTGCTAAGGCTTGCGGATATCCTCATGCTGTATGCGTTGACGATTTCGATTCTCTCGACCGCGAGCTTGAAGCTGCAAAGGCGAGGGACGAGCTCTCGTTCATCGAGGTGAAGTGCTCTATCGGAGCGCGTGACGACCTCGGCAGACCGACAACTACAGCTCTCGAAAATAAGCAGAACTTCATGGAGTTCCTGAAATAATAGGAGGCAGTCATGGATTACGTTTACACTACTGAAATGGTGTGCGCAAAGGAGATACATTTCCACATCGAGGACGATGTTATCACCAATATCAGATTCATCGGCGGCTGCAACGGCAACCTCAAGGCGATTTCCAAGCTCGTTGACGGCTGGACTGT
>DEDQ01000056.1:9572-10240 GCA_002350065.1 Ruminococcus flavefaciens | reverse complement strand
CTATAATTGTTTCTATCGTAAATAGGAATATACCGAGCGTTTCGTAAAAATGTTTATATTATGCGAGGAGATGCTTGATGAGCAATAATAATAGAAAAAAAGGAACGGGACCAAGAGAGAAAACGGAAAAGAAATCATCTATCGTGGGAAAAATTATCGCTTTACTTGCGTGTGTACCTTTTTGGCTGATCGGATTTGCGTTTATAAAAATAGGTATAGAGCAGATCTCAGACCTAAAAGACTACACAGCAAAAACAAAAGGTGTAATAAGCGATGTGACTGTACAAAAAAAGAAAAAAAGTGCAGGTTTTGGATACATAAGAAATTATAAAGCCAGCTATTCTTACGAATACAACGGCATCACTTACACTGATACGATTGAATCCACGAATAAATTAAAAAAAGGAAAGGTGCTCAGAATTCGATGTAACCCGGATAGACCCAAGGAGAACTATGTCAAGTGGTATGATACTTCAGGAAGAGTGTTCCTGTTGATTTTCGGTGTCGTCTGGGATGCTTTTTTTCTTTTTATCGTTTATTCTATATTGATCTCATTTAAAAGCAAGATATCAAAAAAGAAGAGTGCCGATCCAACAGATCCTGATCAATATCAGCAGTTGTAAAATACAATGCCCCGAAGCGCTTTGAAACACTTCGGGGTATTACTT
>DEDQ01000056.1:7918-9252 GCA_002350065.1 Ruminococcus flavefaciens | reverse complement strand
AAAAAGCTGATACATAGCAGATGATGTGGGCGGAGCTTATATCTTTGCATATTTTTTTATAGGATATGTATAGAGTGCTGCCGCAGCGAGCTTGATGAGGTCAGCAATAACAAACGGCGTAACGCACATTTTAAGCGCTCCTGTGAGAGAAATGCTCTCTACCTGCTTTGCGTAAACGTGCATGAACCATGCTGTGCCGAATGCATAGCAGACTGCAAGACCTATCACCATTGCGATGATGTTCCTTACAAAGACAGCCGCTTTGTTCTTGAGAGGGATAAGCTCGGCGAGCCAGTATATTGCGGCTATGCCGAGAAATCCGATGATGTAGCCGCCGGTCATGCCGAAGAGTATGCCGATTCCGCCGGTGAAGCCCTGAAATACGGGTATGCCGACAGCGCCGAGAAGAATGAACACGAGCACTGAGAAAAATCCCTTTTTGCCTCCGAGCAGGAAAAGCGCCGAAAAGACTGCAAATGTCTGCATCGTGAACGGTATCTCGGTAGGTATGGATATCCACGAGCCTATCGCGATGAATACTGACATCAGCGCTGTCAGGACGAGCTCTTTGGTCGTGAAGGTCTTGTTTTTGGAGCGGGGAAGTGTTGAAGTTTCTGTCATGGTATTATCTCCTTAAAGTTGTTAACCTGATTATACCATAACGGTTGACAAATGTCAACTATATATTTTAAAATAGGGTGACATTATTTTGCATATCCCTTAAACTTGTATCCGGCATTTTCAATTGCCTTCCTGAGCTGTTCCTCGTCGGGGGAGGTGCTCAGAGTCAGCGTTACTATGCCTTTTTCGTGGTCCGGACGTGCTTCTTCAACTCCGCGGAGCTCTTCGAGAGCTTTCTTTACGCGGGCTTCGCAGTGTGCACACATCATGCCCTTTACCTTGATAACTGCCGTGCTTTCGCCGGTTTCGGACTCTTCTGCAAGAGCTTTGCGTATCGGCTTGTCGCGCTTTGAACTGTGGATATTCACAAGATTCAGACGGAGCGCGTTCGTTACTACAAAAAAGCTTGAAAGGCTCATGGCGGCAGCTCCGAACATGGGCTCGAGCTCCCAGCCGAAGAGGCGGATATAGGCTCCTGCCGCGAGCGGAATGCCGAGGACATTGTAGAAAAATGCCCAGAACAGGTTCTGCCGGATATTCCGCAGAGCCGCACGGCTCAGGCGTATCGCTGCCGGAACATCGCTCAGGCGGCTTTTCATCAGCACGATGTCAGCTGCGTCGATTGCGACATCTGTACCTGCGCCAATGGCTATTCCCATATCTGCTCGGGTGAGAGCAGGGGCGTCGTTTATTCCGTCGCCGACCATTGCGAC
>DEDQ01000056.1:0-7848 GCA_002350065.1 Ruminococcus flavefaciens | reverse complement strand
TCGTCAACTCCGGCTTCCCTGCCTATCGCCTGAGCTGTTTTTTCGTTGTCACCGGTCAGCATGACCACGCGCAGTCCCATGTTTTTCAGCTCGCGGACAGCCTGCGCACTGTCCTCCTTTATAACGTCAGCAACTGCAATAATTCCCATGAATTCGCCGTTTCGCGCAAACATCAGCGGAGTTTTTCCCTCCTCTGCGAGAGACTGTGCCGCCTGCATTGATGCTCCCGTTTCGCAGACTGTGGAGATATAGCTCATGCTTCCACCGCATATCTCTGCTTTGCCGACCGTGCCGCAGAGCCCGTTTCCGGCGAGAGCTTCAAATCCGGTGACCTTTTCTGCGGCGATTTGTTTCTCCTCCGCGAGTGTGACTACTGCCCGCGCGAGAGGGTGCTCGCTTTTCGATTCAAGAGCGTATGCCGCCGCGAGAAGCTCTTCTTCCTCTATCCCGTCAGCGGGGAGAATGTCTGTGACTACCGGAGCTCCGGCGGTTATCGTGCCGGTCTTGTCGAGGACTGCTATCTGCATTTTTCCCGTCTCCTCGAGAGATACGGCTGTCTTGAAGAGAATGCCGTTTTTTGCTCCGACGCCGTTTCCGACCATGATTGCGACCGGAGTTGCAAGTCCGAGGGCACATGGACAGCTTATAACAAGTACGGATATTCCGCGGGCAAGCGCAAATGCTGCGCTCTCTCCGACAAGAAGCCATATTATAGTTGTCACGACTGCGATAGCGATGACTGCGGGGACAAATATCCCTGCTACCTTATCGGCTGTGTTCGCTATGGGAGCTTTCGTAGCTGCGGCGTCTCCGACCATTTTTATTATCTGCGAGAGCGTGGTGTCCTCGCCTACGCGTGTGGCTCTGCATTTCAGAAAGCCTGACTGATTCAGCGTTGCCGCGGAAACGCTGTCGCCGGCAGACTTGTCCACGGGGAGGCTCTCACCGGTGAGGGCGGCTTCATTGACTGCACTTGCGCCCTCGATAACAACTCCGTCAACCGGTATGCTCTCGGCAGGACGGACTACGAAAATGTCGCCTGCAAGGACTTCGCCGGCGGGGATAGTCTGCTCTTTGCCTTCGCGGAGCACGTTTGCGGTCTTGGGGGCGAGCTTCATGAGGCTTTTCAGCGCATCGGTCGTCTTGCCCTTCGAGCGGGCTTCGAGCAGCTTTCCGACCGTTATCAGCGTTACTATCATTGCTGACGACTCGAAATACAAGTCGTTCATCAGGTCCGCACAGCGCGGCATATCGCTGTCAGCAGCAGCTCTTGTCATGGCAAACAGGACGTAAACGCTCCACGCGAAGGAGACTCCCGAGCCCATTGCCACGAGCGTATCCATGTTGGGAGCCCGCTTCAGCAGGCTCTTGGTTCCGCTGATAAAGAATTTCTGGTTGATGACCATTACTATTGCCGCAAGCAGCATTTCTGCGATAGCATGAGCAATGTGATTGTTGTCGAAAAAGGCGGGCAGGGGAGCTCCGAGCATATGCGCTCCCATAGAAAGATACATGAGTGCGAGCAGAAAAATTAGCGAAGCGGCAAGCCTTTTTGTCAGCTTGGGGGATTCCGTGTCCGCAAGGACGTTTTCGTCCGGCTGAGCGGGAGCTGCGCCCTTGAGCGACGCTCCGTATCCGGCATTTTGTACTGCCGCGATCACTGCTTCCGGTGCGGCATTTCCTTCAACTCCCATGGAATTTGTCAGCAGGCTGACCGCGCATGAGGTCACGCCGTCAACGTTTTTCACTGCCTTTTCTACTCGGGCACTGCAGGCGGCACAGCTCATGCCGGTGACATTATATTGTTTCATAGCTCACTCCTATATAATTAGTTTCTACAAACTTATTATAGCATACCATTGATAAAAAATCAACAGGCTGTATCCGCGCTTAGGGGAATAATTCATGTTAATTTGCATTATGTGTTCATTTGTGGTATAATAATCAGGATAATGCAAAAAAAAGAGGTCTTTATATATGAGCAATAAGAAAAAACATCGCTCTTCCGAGCCTCCGGAGAGGATTTCCGCTGACCCGGAAAGAGGTCTCACCTCCGGACAGGTAAATGCCAGACGCGAAGCCGGATATGATAATACTCCGCCTGAGCCGCCCTCGAAGTCGGTGGGGGAGATAGTCGCCGATAACGTATTTACCTATTTCAACTTCATTTTCCTTATCCTCGCTGGTCTTATCATCTATGCCGGCACTTACCGCGATCTCTCGTTCATGCCGATAATCGTTGCAAATACACTCATCGGTATAATACAGGAGCTCCGCTCGAAGCGTGTGCTGGACAAGCTCTCGATGATGAACGCTCCTACGACTGCGGTCATTCGCGACGGCAAAGAGGTGAGCGTTTCCTCGCGTGATGTTGTTCTCGACGATATCGCTGTTTTCCGCGCGGGAAATCAGATAAGCGCTGATGCCATAGTCCTTGACGGTACGGTATCTGTCAACGAGTCGCTCCTTACCGGCGAATCGGACGAGATAGTCAAAACTGCGGGCGATACCCTCATGTCAGGAAGCTTCATCGTGTCCGGCTCGTGTCGGGCAAGGCTCGAACGCGTAGGCGAGGATTCCTATATCTCTCAGCTTACCATTCAGGCGAAAAAGACCCGCAAGGGCGAGCAGTCCGAGATGATACGCTCGCTGAATAAAATCGTAAAAATTACCGGTATCATCATTATCCCTATCGGTATCACGCTCTTCTACGAGCAGCATTTCATCGAGGAAAGAGCTGTCAGCGGCAGTATACAGTCTATGGTCGCCGCTGTTATCGGTATGATACCCGAGGGCTTGTTCCTGCTTGCGAGCACTACTCTTGCGATAAGTGCGATGCGCCTTGCAATGGGAAAGGTGCTCGTCCACGATATGAAGTGCATCGAGACTCTCGCTCGCGTTGATGTTCTCTGCGTTGACAAGACCGGAACTATCACCGAGGGAAAAATGAGCGTTATTTCTGTTCTGCCCGTTAAGGAGGGCTTCGACGAAGCCGCTCTTGAGCCGGTTGTAAGCGATTTCGCGGCGGCACAGTCAGCCGATAATGCCACGATGATAGCGATAAAGAACCGCTTCTGCACTCCTACCGGTCAGAGCATTCTTAGCTATACCGGCTTTTCCTCCGAGTTCAAATACAGCAGCACTGTACTCGAAAAAGGAGCGTTCGTGCTCGGAGCTCCGGAGTTCGTCATGAAGGAAAAAGCTGCCGACTATGCCGGTCTTATAAAGGAAAACAGCCGCAAGGGCTACCGCGTTCTCGTGTTTGGCAGATATGAGGGGACTCCCGACGGAAAGGAGCTCACTGCCGGTTTTGAGCCGTACTGCTTCATGCTCCTTGCAAATCCGATACGTAAAAACGCTCCGGATACGTTCCGCTTCTTCGAGGAGCAGGGTGTCGAGATAAAGGTCATCTCCGGCGATAATCCCATAACAGTTTCCGAGATAGCTCGTCAGGCGGGCATTGCAAATGCCGAGCGCTATATCGACGCCTCTACTCTCAAAACTGAGGAGGCGATAAAGACATCTGTGCTGAATTATACCGTTTTCGGCAGAGTTACTCCCGAGCAGAAGCGTATGTTCGTGCGCGCGCTCAAGGAGGCAGGCAGGACTGTCGCTATGACCGGCGACGGCGTTAACGACGTTCTTGCCCTCAAAGACGCCGATTGCTCGGTTGCTATGGCTTCCGGAAGCGAGGCGGCGGCGCAGTCGTCGCAGCTTGTGCTGCTCGAGTCGGACTTCTCGAAAATGCCCGATGTCGTTATGGAGGGCAGAAAGGTCGTCAACAACCTCGAGCGCTCGGGAAGCCTCTTCCTCGTCAAGAATATCTTCTCGCTCCTGATGTCGGCTATGGCGATCTTCTTCAGTATACGCTACCCGCTGCAGCCCTCGCAGATATCGCTGATAAGCGTGTTTACTATCGGACTCCCCGGACTTTGTCTCTCGCAGATACCAAACCATGAGCTCATAAAAGGCAAATTCATGACGAATATCCTTATCAAAGCCCTGCCCGCCGGTATAGTCGACGCCATAATCGTTGCGGCAATGATATTCTTCGGCAATATTTTCAACTCGACGCAGAACGATATCTCGACTGCTTCGACTATTCTCCTCAGCGTTGTCGGAATGATGATAGTTTACCGCATAAGCAAGCCTATGAATACCCTGAAATGGGGAATATGGGTCATGTGCGGGCTCCTGCTCGCGCTGAGCATGATATACCTCAGCAGCTTCTTCGGCGTGGGCGGAATGTCGGTGCAGTGCGTTCTGCTCTGTGTAAACTTTGCCATTATTGCCGAGCCGATGCTCAGATACCTCACTATTTTAGTTGAAGGCACAAGAAAACTGTTTTTTAAAATAGAAAAATAAACGCATAAATTTTGAATTCTTTAGAAGAAATATAAAAATCTACTTGAAATATATTATAATAAATGCTATAATAATATGGAATAATTTTGTGACATAAGGATCTCTAAGTGAGGAGGTATTCTTACAATGATAAAAAAACTTGCGGTTTCAGCGGCTTCGGTCCTTACTGCTGCCGTTATAACTGCCTTCCCGATGTGTGCGTCTGCATTCAGCGTTGAGCAGATACAGACTGAAATGCCGGACATTAATGTTTTCTATACTTCCGACAGCGGCGAAGGCGATGTCGAGCTCATGCTCGATAATGTTCCGCTGAAAACAACTGAGCCGCAGAGCTTCTTCGATACCGGTATGCCTGCCTGCTATTACCTGCTCATCGACGATTCAGGTTCAGTTACGGCTCCGCAGATGGAGGCTGTTAAGAATGCTCTGAAAAATAACTGTACGTTCATCCGCGATACCGATACCGTGAATATTATCTCTATCGGTACGCTGGACAAGCTTTTTTCCGGAAGTATTTCCGATGAGGGCTATACTCAGGCTGTCGATTCCTTTATCAACAATAAGCAGGATACCTTCCTCTATGAGGCGCTCGACAGCGTTAACAACGACATCGCTTCCAAAAACAGCAGCTATGGAGTCAGAAATATCATCATTGCCGTATCGGACGGACTCGATGATTCAAACGGCAGAGCTACCTATGAGGACGTTGCCGTTAAGCTCCTTAATACCGGCGTTCCGCTCTATGCTCTCGGTATCAGCGGAAACTACGGCTCGGACCTCACCTCCTTCGGCGAGCTCGCAAAGAGGACCGGCGGTGATATGACTCCTTTCACGGCTGACGAATGCGAGACCGTATTCGATGAGCTCGGTGAACGTATTACGAGCTGCAAGGTCATAAAGGGCAGAGCTGAGAATAATCTCGTCGGCGAAACAAGAACAGTTACCGTAAGATGTCTCGCTCAGAACTACAGCAGCAATTTCTCGGTTTTCCCCGTAAGATGGATACCTGATATGGTCCCGCCCGAGATGGTCGCTTTTGAGAAGATATCAGACCACCAGTTCAAGGTCGAATTCAGCGAGAATGTTCGCGGAGCTGATACAGTAGAAGCCTATTCGCTCAAGAGACATTACGTCGAGATGGAGCTCGTCTCTGTTGTGTATAATTCGGATAACGGCAAGTATACTGCTACTCTCACTACCAAGGACGAGATAGACCCCTCGGATTACATGATATCAACAAAAGGCGTGTACGATATCTCGAATGAGAACAACGCGCTCAGCGGAAACCTTTCCCTGAGAATAAAGGGCGATACTCAGGAGTATATTGAACCTGAAAGTATGTATAAAAACGACAAGACCCTCACATATCTCGTGATTGCGTCGATAGTGCTTTTAATGGCGGCTATGCTCGCTGTTATCGGCTTCGTATTGAGAAAGAAGCCTCTGGATAAAACTGAAAAGCACGATAAGCACGCAGACGAGGACAAGCACGTTAATCTGCCTCCTCATTCGATGATCATCAGAGTCAATGACGGACGTACACTCAGGGTGAATATCCGCGATAAGATAGTTGTCGGACGTTCGCAGGAGAACGATATCTACTTCAACGATATGAATATGTCGCGTGTTCACTTCACTATCGAATACCTCGAAGGAAGATGCTACCTGACTGATAACAATTCCTTTACCGGAACTTATGTCAATGGCGAAAGAGTTGGCATCAACGGTCTTGAATTAAACAAGGGCGATGAGGTTTCGGCTGGTCATACTTCCATGATTATCAGGTGGGAATAATATAACATATGGCAACAAAAAAGCGGCACATCGTGCCGCTTTTCATATATCAGGTCATCAGCCGAAGTATCTCTTGAGAAGTCCTGCGAATGCCTTGCCGTGACGTGCTTCGTCTCTTGCCATTTCATGTACTGTATCATGGATAGCGTCGAGATTAAGCTCCTTTGCCTTCTTTGCAAGCTTGAGCTTGCCCTCTGTAGCGCCGTGCTCTGCGGCAACTCTCTTCTCGAGGTTCTCCTTTGTTGAATCTGAGAGCACCTCGCCGAGAAGCTCTGCAAACTTTGCGGCGTGTTCAGCCTCTTCAAATGCAGCCTTCTCCCAGTATGCGCCTATCTCGGGATAGCCCTCTCTGTAGGCAACTCTTGCCATTGCAAGGTACATACCTACCTCTGTGCATTCACCTGTGAAGTTGGAGCGGAGACCTTCGATTATCTCGGGGTCTGTCACGTCCTTGGCAACTCCGAGGA
Organism: Ruminococcus flavefaciens; assembly: GCA_002350065.1. Lineage (GTDB taxonomy): Bacteria > Bacillota > Clostridia > Oscillospirales > Ruminococcaceae > Ruminococcus > Ruminococcus flavefaciens_N. The sequence continues at coordinate 1,222 of DEDQ01000056.1, read as the reverse complement.
TATGCTCGCAGGCAAACTGGAGCTCGCCGTTTCCTTCCTCTTTCTTGATGAACTTTGAGCCGGGAACGTTGCACTGAGGACATTTCTCAGGCGGAGCGTCTCCCTCGTGAACGTATCCGCATACCGGACATACATACTTAGCCATAGTGTTTTCCTCCGTTTTCATAGATTTTTGTGTTATTTAAAGCTGCGGAAATTATTGAAACCTCCGGAGCTGTCAAACCGTATGCTTTACGCGGTCATGCTCTTCAGCGCGTTTGCCGTCGTTGAAGCGGTCGAGAGTTCCCACGAGATAGCCTGTTATACGTCTTATCCTGTCGAACGGGATATCTGCGAGATCGAATCTGAGGTCAACGTAATCGCCGTCGGTTTTGACGGTCATTTCCGTTATCTCTCTGCCGCGGTATTTTTTTCTGCCGTAGTCTATGTAAGCGTCGATCTCCTGCTGTGAGATCTGCTCGCCGATGATGTTAACCTTCATATCAAGCGCCTCCTGTATATTATACATAAAAATATTGCTGTAAAGAATGATTTTACTTGACAATTGTCTGATATTATTGTATCATAAGATCAGTGAAAAATCTGTTGCATTTGCAACAAAGGAGAAAACTTTATGTTACCTGAACAAAACATTTTATTTAAAGGTGTTGACGGTGCCGACTGCAAACGCATGATGAGCTGCTTCAACATAGAGATCAAAAAATACCGCTCGGGAAGCCTTATCGCTGATTTTTCCCGTAATATCGACCGCATTGGCATTGTTCTAAGCGGCAGTGCCGAAATGGTGCGCTACGATATCAACGGTGTGAGGACTATCGTTGAAACTCTCGGCGAGCAGGGAATATTCGGCGAATTTTTTACCTATTCCGGCTCGCATCGCAACTCTGTCGAGATTGTCGCCGATACCGACTGCGAGGTCATGCTCGTGCGGCGTGAGGAGCTTCTCAAACGATGCGAGAATGCCTGTAAGTGCCATTCTATGGTCGTCGAGAACCTGCTTATGCTCATGTCGGAAAAGACTATCGCCCTCAGCGAGCGGATAGAGGTGCTGAGTCAGCGCACTATCGGGGACAAGCTCATCAGCTTCCTGCAAATCACCGAGGACAATACTCCCGAGGGCAAAACTCCGCAGATACCGTTTTCGACAACTACGCTCTCGGACTACCTCTGCGTGAACAGGAGCGCTCTTCAGCGCGAGATAGCTAAGCTCAAAAAAGCGGGC
>DEDQ01000053.1:24654-25789 GCA_002350065.1 Ruminococcus flavefaciens | reverse complement strand
CTCATATATTTGAGTTTTTACGCAGCTTTTTCACAAGCATATACGTCAACCCCGCAAACGCCGAAGTATAGCCGATTATAGACAGCATAAAGCAAGCTGAGCTCTCCATATTGACCCTCCTCTGTTATTTTTTATCGGATTTTTCCGCAAAAAGCACGGTGTTATTTCTTATCTTGAAGTCCGGAAGATTTTCCACAAAGCGGCTGAACTTCGAGTAGCCATAAGTCTTGACGTTGAAGTCAGGCAGCTTCGCGCAGAGCTGTTTTTTGAGCTCGCCGAGGTTATACCCCTTCGTACCGTTCGTGTGGACTATCGACGCGAGAACGTTTTCAACGCGCTGGAGTTCTGTCTCCTTGGACTTCTGTGAAACGAGGATACTGCTGCCTACCTGACGGAAACTCAGGCAGTCGAAGTCCTTGAGAAACTGCGAAAATTTGGAGTAGCCGTAGTTTCTGACGTCGAAATCCGGATAGCGTCCCTGCAGGCGGCTTCCAAGCTCGCCGATATTAATCTCGTCCTCGAGGTTTGCATTCTCGGCAATTATGCGAATTATAGCCGATTCAAGAGTCTTCATCTCGACCTTGTCATCGACTGCCGCGCTCTGAATCTCCTCCTCAGCGAGTATCTCAAGATATTTGAAAGCATTGCACGCCGCGCTGAACGGCTTAGGAGTTTTCTGCTCGCCCATACCGATAACGTGCTTGCCGGATTCGCGGAGGCGTATCGCAAGACGGGTAAAATCGCTGTCGCTCGAAACGATGCAAAAGCCGTCAACATTATTTGAATAGAGGATATCCATTGCATCGATTATCATCGCCGAGTCGGTGGAATTCTTACCTGTCGTGTAGCTGTACTGCTGGACCGGAGTTATCGCATTGTCAAGTGCCATAGACTTCCAGCCCGCAAGATTCGGACGAGTCCAGTCTCCGTAAACTCTTTTATATGTCACAACGCCGTAATTCGAGAGCTCGTCGAGAATATTCTTGGTATACTTCGCCGCAACGTTGTCGGCGTCGATGAGCACAGCATAACGCATTTCCTTTTCCATGTTAATCTCCTGTCATTTATTTCCGGATATAAGAAAAAATCCCGAAACCAATGCTTCGGGATTGTGTAATACCAAGGTTATTACCCC
>DEDQ01000053.1:22373-24379 GCA_002350065.1 Ruminococcus flavefaciens | reverse complement strand
CTGCTTGTAAGGCAGATGCTCTCCCAGCTGAGCTAAACCCCCACAAAAGCCTTTTATTCCGTCAGTCGAACGCTGTTCTCGCCGGTCTTGTGACCGTCCTGTTCACCGTCTTGCCCCTGACGACGATATTAATTATATCACAACAAAAAACGTTTGTCAAGCATTTTTTGAAAAAAATTTCAGATTTTTTTGAAAAAGCTTCAAAACGACCTGATATAGCCGAATAATCTCACATAAAATTTCTGACATTGACACAGAAACACCTTTGATGTATAATATCCGTAAGAAAAATACTCAGGAGGGATCGTCATGGAGGTTCTCATTATAGTTAATATCATAACTTCGCTCTCAGTCCTTCTCGGCGGAATATGCATGAAGAAATACGCCGATTCTCCTGCTGACTACTCTATAGGATTCCGCACAAGACGAGCCATGTCCAGTCCGGAGGCGTGGAGCTTTGCCAATAAAAAATGCGGCAGGCTATGGATAATTATTGGCATCATCGGCTTTATCGCGACAATAGACGGAACATTTACCCCATTCGGATACACAGGCTATGCAGAGCTTGGAGTTCTTATCCTGCTGATTTTAGCGCTTATTTTTTCAGTTATATCTACAGAAATGCATCTAAAGCATGATTTTAAATAGAAAGGACGGCTAACGCCGTCCTTTTTCATATATCAGCCCTTGAGGGCAGCTCGTCTTATCTTGCCGCTGATAGTCTTGGGAAGCTCGTCACGGAACTCGACGATTCGCGGATACTTATAAGGAGCAGTATGCTTCTTGACGTAGTCCTGTATCTCCTTTTTGAGCTCGTCGGTGCCCTCCTTGCCCTTTACGAGCACGATAGAAGCCTTTACTACCTGACCTCTTACCGGGTCGGGAGCAGCACTAACGCCGCACTCGAGAACATACGGGAGCTCCATGATAACGCTTTCTATCTCGAAAGGTCCTATGCGGTAGCCCGAGGACTTGATAACGTCGTCAACACGTCCGACGTACCAGAAATAGCCGTCCTCGTCCTTCCATGCGGTATCGCCGGTGTGGTAGAGCCCGTCATGCCATACCTCCTTGGTCTTTTCCTCATCGCGGTAGTAGCCGAGGAACAGTCCCGCCGGAACCTTTTTGTCAACGCGGATAACTATCTCACCGGTCTCACCTGTCTTGCAGGGCTTGCCGTCGGGGTCGACGATGTCAACATCGTACATGACGCTCGGCTTTCCCATAGAGCCCGGGCGGCAGGTCATGCCGACGAAATTGCCGATAGAGAGCGTAGTTTCGGTCTGTCCGAAGCCCTCCATGAGCTTTACGCCGGTCGCATTGAGGAACTGATTGTACACCTCGGGATTGAGAGCCTCTCCTGCAACAGTTGCGTATTTGATGCTGCTGAGGTCGTACTTGCTGAGGTCCTCTTTAATAAAGAATCTGTACATAGTCGGCGGAGCGCAGAACGTAGTGATGTTATACTTCTTGAACATGGGAAGTATCTTATGCGCGTCGAAGCGGTCGAAATCGTAGACGAATACGCAGGTCTCGCTGAGCCACTGACCGTAGAGCTTGCCCCACAGAGCCTTGCCCCAGCCGGTATCGGATATGGTGAAGTGGAGACCGTTCGGGTCGACATTATGCCAGTAGCGGGCAGTAATGAAGTGTCCGAGAGCATAGAGATGGCAGTGTGTAGCTATCTTCGGGTAGCCGGTAGTGCCCGATGTGAAGAACATCAGGTTCGGCTCTCTGCCGCATGAGAGGAGCTCGGGGTCAGTCGGACGCTCGAATACATCGCTCTTGTCGGAAATGCCATTGTCGAAATCGAGCCAGCCCTCACGCTCGCCGTGAACCATGATTCGCATGATGTCCATGCCCGACTCCTCAACAGCAAGGTCAACCTGATGAGCAACGTCTCCGTCGCCTGTGCAGACGATAGCCCCGACGTCAGCCGCCTTGAAGCGGTAGGTGAAATCGTGCTGTACGAGCTGATTTGTAGCGGGAATGACAATAGCTCCTAT
>DEDQ01000053.1:19047-22314 GCA_002350065.1 Ruminococcus flavefaciens | reverse complement strand
TTTTTGATGCCGAGCGACTTGAAATAGTTGGCGGTCATGTTGGAATACTTCTTGATATCAGCAAATGTGAAGCTTCTGTCGGAGAGGTCCTCCGCAACATATATCATAGCCTTCTTGTCGGGACATTTCTCCGCGAGAGCGTCTACGACGTCGAAGCCGAAGTTAAAGGTCTCTTCATTTTTGAACTCTATCTTTGTGAGAGCGCCGTTCTCGTCTGTTTCGAGGTCAACGAACTTATCCGCAACGGGATTTTCAATATTTGCAAGGTCGAAATTGGTCACGCCGGGAAGAATTACCGGCTCGAGGTTGGAGATAGCATGAGTAGGCTTCTCGTTCTGACCGAATACAACGGCGTAGAACTTGCACTCCTGACCTCCTACAGCCCATTCGTCGTGCGGCTCGGAGCTGTCATAATAAATAGAATCGCCCTCGCCGAGGACTTCTATGTTGTCGCCGACCTGCACCTTGAGCTGTCCGCTTATGACGATATCGAGCTCCTGACCCTCGTGGGTATGGGGGTGCGGAACGCGGAATTTCTCGTCTATGTAGGGGATAGTTACGAGGAAGGGCTCGCCTATCTTGTTTCTGAATTTAGGAGCAAGACGGAGGTAGCTGAGTCCCTTTCTTCTTGCAATGGGAAGTCCCTCGCCGGCTCTTGTGATATCAAAGCTGTTGATACGCGGAGATTCGCCCTCCATGAGGTCAGCTATCTCGACGCCGCAGATATTTGCGAACTTATATATAAAAGTGAAGCTGAAATCCTTGGCTCCGCCCTCGTATGCGAGGTATTCATACGTGGAAACGCCGACCTTCTCAGCCATTTCCTCGGGAGACAGACCTACCGATTCGCGGGTGAGCCTTATTCGCTCGGCGACCTCTCTTATTTTAAACTCCGGATTTATCGCGTCTATGTTCATTGCGAGCCTGCTCCTTTCTGTAAGATCAAATGTGTTCAGACAGGATTAATTATATCACTGTCGCCGCACCTTGTCAAGCGCGGAGCGGCTATGAGCGGAGACCGCCGTCAAGAGCTTGATTTTATACAATACGTTATTTTCTCGGCTTATTTCAGCTTTTGTATACTATACTCCCAGCATAAACGCGGCAGGATTATATTCCCTGTACTGCGTGATTTTTACAGGATTCAATATACCGCAGCGATATCACCCGGAGTATAGTTTTTCTTTGTACAAAATGTAGAATTTGATTGTACAAATCGCCAAAACAGCACTTTCCCCCTTTAAAAAACTACGCGGATATGATAAAATAACCATAGGCAGTAATTCTAAAACAGGAGGTGCCGGAAATGTTGAATATGAAGCGGCTTATCCAAAGGATAGCTGCGATCCTCTCAGCGGTGAGCCTGCTGTGCTTCGTATCCGACCTCACGGTTTCCGATTCAGCTGCCGCTGACGTATCACAGGACCAGCTCGATACCCTCACAAAAAATATGGAGCTCCTCATAAACGAAGCCCGCACAGAGCTCGGACTTCAGCCGGTATACGTTGTTCCGTACCTCTGCGGAGTGTCGAAGCTCCGGGCTGAGGAAACTACCTTCAAATTCAGCCACTACCGACCCTCTCCGGCAGAGCTGGAAGCAGGTGTGTGCGACCTTAACGATACTACCGTTAAATTCTCGACCGCTATCGACAGGAGCATAGCTCCGTACTACTACTGTGCCGAGAATATCGCAGCCGGCAAGCCGACTGCCGAGGAGACCTTCAGTCAGTGGAAAAATTCCTCGCGCCACTGGAAGGCGATAACAGCTCCGAATATAACACATATGGGCGTAGGAGTCGCATATGCTCCGTCCTCCCCGCTGAAATACTACTGGGAAACGCTCTTCATACAGACTGATAAAACATTTGATGACCAGTTTCTTCCCGTGCGTAACGAAATGATCCCGAAAGCGTGCGGAGATATCAACGGCGACAGCAGTGTCGACACCTTCGATTACGTGGTGCTCGCTGAATATATTGACAACAAAAACGCCGGAAAGCCCGCCTATCTGAGCGAGCTCCAGCTCGAAGCCGCTGACTGCTTCAAAGACGGCGCGATAACTGCCGCAGACGCAAAAGCGCTGCAAAGGTATGTTCTCGGAGAGTATAAGGCTCTCCCCTATGTATTCTGAATTCTAATTCTTTAAAGGTGTGTTCATTATAAGCAGATGCCCCAGCCGTCACAAGGCTGGGGCATCTGTTTGTCCGCGGCAACCGTGTAATTATTGATATAAGCTATTGCCTTTTTATAATTAATATGTTATAATATATGTGTATAACTTTTTTAAAGGACGTGGTCACTTATGTCTGAAAACTACGACGTTATAATCGCAGGCTGCGGCGCAGCCGGTCTTTATGCAGCAATAAACCTCCCCACAGAGCTGAATATACTCATTCTCTGCAAGCGCGAGCTCCCTCTCTGCAACTCCATGCTCGCTCAGGGCGGTATCGCCGGAGTATACAACTCCCCTACGGATAATATCCAGTATCACCAGAACGATACCCTCATCGCAGGCGGATTCAAGAACAACGTTGACGCAGTTCACACTCTCGTAAGCGAAGCTGCTCAGGATATCAGCCGCATCATCGAGCTCGGCGTTGATTTCGACAAGAACCCCGACGGCACATATCACCGCACTCTCGAGGGCGGTCACAGCCACCACCGTATCTTCCACCATGCAGATTCGACCGGCAAGGCGATAACGACTACCCTGCTCGATACAGTAAGGTCTCTCCCGAACGTAAAGATAATGGAAAACACTATCATGTGCGCAGTGAAGCAGACATCAACAGGCTACTCCGCATTTCTTAAAAAGCAGGACGATACCTACCTCACAGCAAACTGCCACTTCATGATACTCGCAACAGGCGGTATCGGCAGAGTTTACCAGTTCACGACCAATTCCGCGATAGCTACCGGCGACGGCATCACATTCGCATACGAAATGGGCGCGAAGATAAAGAACCTCAGCTACGTCCAGTTCCACCCGACGGCATTCAATAACCGTGCTACCCGCGAATGCTTCCTAATCTCCGAGGCTGTACGCGGCGAGGGAGCATACCTCCTCAACTGCAATAAGGAGCGCTTCATGCAAAACTACGACGAGCGCCTTGAGCTTGCTCCGCGTGACGTAGTATCACACTCGATAATCCTCGAATCGCGCAAGCAGAATTCGACCGACTTCTACCTCGACATAAGCTACAAGGACAGCGACTTCCTCAAAAATCGCTTCCCGATGATATACAAGAACCTGCTCGATCAGGGCTT
>DEDQ01000053.1:15348-18954 GCA_002350065.1 Ruminococcus flavefaciens | reverse complement strand
GCCTGCGGTGAATGCTCGCACACAGGAGTTCACGGCGGAAACCGTCTCGCGAGCAACTCTCTGCTCGAAGCGCTCGTATTCTCGCGCCACGCAGCGAACCACATCGCTTCAAAGCTCGATAAAGCACCGGCTGAGTTCGAGGAAGCCGAGTTCGACGCACACATCGGCGCAGACCGCATACCCAAGGGCATACGCACCGAGACCCGCAAGATAATGCAGAACAGCCACTTCGTTATCCCCGACAAGAAAGCGGCAGCCGAAGGCTTCCGCCGCGTAAAGGAGATACGTGACGACCTCCTCAGCGGAGGCTACCTCGTAGACGCCGACTACGTCCTCGCAAAGTCTATAGTGACCGTAGCGTATATAATCCTCGGCGAGGTAATGCAGTAAAAAATCGCAGGGAGCGCCGTTCCCGGCGTTCCGCGGACAAGATAAAAATACAGAATACAAAAGAAAGGACAATGCCGGATGAATAAACTGAAAATGCTCGCAGCCGCTGCGCTTGCCGCAGCAATGCTGCCGGTATTTCCGACATATAATGCAGAAGCCACAGATACAGAAGACTCATCGCTCAGATGCGACGTAAACGGCGACCTCACTATCGGCGCTGCGGACATGGTGATGCTCAGCAGATACCTCCTCGGCGCACAGGGAATAACCGCAGCCGAAGCAGAACGTGCCGACTGCAACGGCGACGGCACAGTCGACGCATTCGACCTCGTAGGACTGCGTGAGCAGTACGTATACAACTGCTCGCATATCCCGCAGGGAACATGGATAGCCGAGGACATGAGCGGCACCCGCTATTTCTGGTTCGACGAAAACCGCGAGGGCACCTTCACCCGCTGCGATAACGGCACTCTTACCCCATTCAGACTCACCTCAACAGGCGGAAAGCTCACGTTCGCGCTCTCATCGGGAGCTCCCACGGGCGCGGCTATCTCATGGACGGACGATACTCACTTCTCCCTCAAATGGGACGGCGCAGGACTCGAGAATTTCAGGTACGTCTCAGATGTCCGCTTCGACAAGGGACCCTATCTCTCGGGAACATACGTCATAGACGGCCGCGAGAAAGAGATAAGCTTCGGCACTAACTACTCAGCATCGCTTTCCGGCAAAAGCTTTAATGTTCTGCCGCAGAGAGACGCCGTATGGTTCCTTTATGATGACGGCACCTCCGAGGCAGCTTCGTTCAGCCGCACTGACAAGAACCACTTCGCGCTGAAATGGCAGGACGGCAGGACAGCCAATTTCACACGCCGCGAGATAACAGTCAAGGACGGCATAACCTACGTGAACGGCATACTCGTCGCAAACAAGACATATTCCCTCCCCTCCACATACGACCCCAAGGGACTCACTCCTGAGTTCAGCAAGGCGTTCACAGAGATGAAGAATGCCGCCGCCGATGACGGCATAGGACTGACGATATGCTCGGGATACCGCTCGTACAGCTATCAGAAGCAGCTCTACGAAAAATACGTCGCAGTCGACGGCAAAGCCGCCGCTGATACATACTCCGCCCGTGCAGGGCACTCCGAGCACCAGACCGGTCTCGCGGCAGATATAAACGCCGCAGAGGAATGGTTCATCGGCACTCCCGAAGCTAAATGGCTGGATAAGAACTGCTGGAAATACGGCTTTATTATCCGCTATCCGGAGGAAAAACAGGACATCACCGGCTACATCTACGAGCCGTGGCACGTCCGCTACTTAGGCAAGGAAAACGCCAAGCTCGTCCACGATTCAGGTCTGACGCTCGAGGAATACCTCGGCATCGACTCGAAATACGCATACTGATGCACTATATGAAAGGAAAAATGCCATGAAACTTTTACAGTGTTATATTGATAATATAATCACAACGGCGCTCATGGAGGATATCAACTACATCGACGCCGCCGCTGACAACCTTATCCCGCCCGAGCACAAAAGCTCTGCGTACTACGTTGCGAAGGATACCGGAGTTGTCTGCGGCATCGAGGTTGCCAAGCGCGTATTCGACCTCGCCGGCGGAGATGTGGATTTCCGCATACTCCTCCCCGACGGCTCAAAGGTAAAGAAGGGCGACATCATTGCCGAGCTCGAAGGCAGCACTCTCACTCTACTGAAGGGCGAGAGAACAGCGCTCAACCTGCTCCAGCATATGTCAGGCATAGCTACCGCTACCAATAAATGCGTCGAGCTTGTCGAGGGGACAAACGCTTCCGTTACGGACACGAGAAAGACCCTCCCCGGACTCCGCGCATTGCAGAAATACGCAGTTACAGTCGGCGGAGGCAAGAATCACCGCTTCAATCTCTCCGACGCGGCAATGCTCAAGGACAACCACATCGACGCATACGGCGGCATCACCGCAGCTGTAACGGCTCTTCGCGAGAAGATAGGTCATACGGTCAAGATAGAGGTCGAGGTCCGCACTCTTGACGAGCTCCGCGAGGCACTCGCAAACAAGGTCGAGATAATCATGCTCGACAACATGAGCTGCGACGAGATGAAGCAGGCAGTCGAAATTGCCGGCGGAGCAGCTCTGCTCGAAGCCTCCGGCAACGTCACCTCCGAAAATATCCGCTCTGTCGCCGAGACAGGAGTCGACATAATCTCGCTCGGAGCGCTCACACATTCTGTAAAATGCTTTGATATTTCAATGAAGATCAGGAAATAATACACTATAACTTAGTCTGAGAGGAATTTTCACATGGACTTTATCGGAGAGAAATGCGTCCGCTGCGGCGAGGCATTTACAGCAGATGACGACGTTGTCGTCTGCCCGGAGTGCGGCTCGCCGCACCACAGAGCCTGCTACAAGGCTGAGAATAAATGTGCCAACGAGCTGTGGCACGCCGAGGGCAAGGTCTGGGAAAGGTCTGCCGCCCCCGCTCCCCCGCCTGAGTCCGAACAGGACGATGATTATGAGGGCAAGGAGTGTCCGCTCTGCCACTGCATGAACGCCGGCGATGCGGCAGTCTGCGAAAACTGCGGAGTTTCTCTCGACGGAATTGAACGCGAGAAGCCAGAATCCGGAAGCGGCGTTCCGCCGTTCGGCATACCGCGTCCGTATCTCGGATTCGACCCCAACGAGGATATGGGCGGAGCTACGCTGAAAGACGTCTCCGACTTCGTAAGAACTAACACGATCTACTATATCCCGCTGTTCAAGCGCATGAAGGATACCGGCAGGAGCATTTCGTTCAACCTGATAAGCTTCATTTTTCCGCCGCTCTATTTTGCCAACCGGAGAATGTGGTTCTGGGCGATGACATCGCTGATAATAAGCGTACTGCTCTCGCTCCCGTTTTCGATAAGCTACCTTGTAACGGACGGCATCGAGAACGGCTACAGCCTGTTTTCAGCTGAGATAACGGAATACATCTATGCCAACAGAGCAATGCTCTCACGGCTGATAGACATCTGCAACATTTCGGATATGCTGATGAGGGTAATATTCTGCCTGTTCAGCAACAAGCTGTATTATCGGTTTGCGCTGAAGCACGTCAAGAGAATACGCGCCCGCATCGGAGAAAAGAGCGGACGTTCCGAGATAGCCTACGCCGGAGGCGTAAAGCCGCTGAATGCGCTGCTCATCATGATAATATCAGTCGC
>DEDQ01000053.1:12013-15238 GCA_002350065.1 Ruminococcus flavefaciens | reverse complement strand
AAGAGCCCTTTAGGGCTCTTTTTTTACATATGCTGGATAACTTCCCACAGCTCTTTCGCAGTTTCAAGGCTCACACCTGCGACTGCGGCAAGCTCCTCGGGAGTTGCTTTCACGAGATTCGCCTTCGTCTTATACTTTATCATTATTTTCGCCGCCTTTTTCTCGCCTACGCCCTTGACCGTAAGGAGCTCGGAGCTGTAGGTCTTTTTCTTGTGCTTCTGATGCATAAAGCTTACGGAATAGCGGTGTACCTCGTCCTGAATACAGGTAACGAGGTCGAAAACTGCTTTGAGGTTGTTTATCTGTATCTCGCGCCCGCCGGAGGCTATCGCACGGGTACGGTGCTTGTCGTCCTTGACCATGCCGAAGAGCGGGATATCGAGCCCGAACTCTTTCAGCAAAGGAGCTGCCGCGTGTACGTGACCGGTTCCGCCGTCGAGGAGGATAAGGTCGGGCGTGCGGCAGAAAAACTCATCGCCGTCCTGCTCCACGAGGTGAGTGAGCCTGCGGCGGAGCACCTCGCGCATACTGCCGTAGTCGTTCTGGAGCTCCTGCTCTTTGATGCTGAAACGCTTGTACGCTTTCTTGAGCGGTCTGCCGTTCTCGAAAACGACCATTCCCGCGACCATTGACTCCGAGGACAGGTTCGAGATATCATACGCCTCGATATACTTAGGCGGACGAGCAAGTCCGAGGCTCTTGCCGAGCTGTTCAAGAGCGATGACCTCCCTGCCGGTGCGGTCATTTCTCAGAGCCGCATACTCGGCGGAGTTGCTCTTGGCGAGGCGCATGAGCTCCGGAAAACGTCCTCTCTGCGGCTGGTGGAGCTTCACATTCCGTCCCGCCTGCTGAGTGAGCATCTTCTCGATGAGGTCACTGTCGGCGGGGAGGTGGTCAACGACGACAGTACGCGGGATATCGTCTCTGCCGTGGTAATACTGCGGGAGGAAGGCACTGAGTATGTCCTCGCCGGAATCGGTCTTGCCGAAATCGAAAACAGCCTTGTCATAGAGCCTGTCCTCGCGGTACATGAGCACGGAAATGACGATACCGTCGTATGCTTCGGCAATACCGATCACGTCCGTGGAGTCAACTCCGCGGCTGATTATCTTCTGCTTCTCGGAAGCCTTTTTCACAGCAGCTATCCTGTCGCGGAGCATTGCCGCCTTCTCGAATTCGAGGTTCTCGGCGGCTTCGTTCATCTCTTTTTCCATGCGCTCGACCGACTGCGCACTTCCGGAGCGTATGAACTCGACAGCCTGCCGGACGGTCTCGTTGTAGGCAGCCTTGTCTATCTTTCCGCGGCATACGCCCATACAGAGCTTGATGTGGTAGTTGAGACAGGGGCGCTCGCGGCGGAAATCCTGCGGGAAGCGCTTTCTGCACGTCGGGAGCATGAACACGCGGTTCGCCTCGTCGACAGCTTCCTTTGTGATGAACCCGCTCATGTACGGACCGAGGTAAGTTCCGCCGGCTTTGGTATTTTTCTCAGTCGTAATGCGTGGGTAGTCGTCGTCGGAAATGCGTATATAGTGGTAGCCCTTGTCGTCCTTGAGGAGGATATTGTACTTGGGCTTGTGCTGTTTAATAAGACTGCATTCGAGCAGCAGAGCCTCGTACTCGCTGTCAACAACGATATAGTCATAGTCGAAAACGTTCGCGACCATTGCCGCGACCTTGACGGTATGGTCAGGATTCTCGCGGAAATAGCTGGTCACGCGGTTTTTGAGGTTCTTCGCCTTGCCGATGTAGATTATGGCATTCTCCTTGTTTTTCATAAGGTAAACTCCGGGAGAAGAGGTCAGCTTCGAGGTCTTTTCCCGCAGGTAAGGCAATCTCGGATTCATGGCAGTTTCCTTTCATCAACGACTAAAACGACAGGTATGCCGTAACGTCTGAATAATTCGATACATTCGCGGCTTATGACCTCTCCGCTCGCAGCAATAGGCACAGCCGGAGGACACGGCACCTTCACCGAGGCGCAAATGCGTCCATCGGCTTCTTCTACAGGTATCTCCACGCTCGGAGCAAAGGCGGCGTCACGAATGCTCATCGCCCTTTCGGGGAGCGGCAAAACGACTCCCCCGCCCGACGGCTCAGCCGCTCTTGTATCAGCAAGAGCGCTTTCGAGCGCGGCATGGAGCTTCGCGTAGTCGAGCGCCGTATTCATCGGCGACATCAGCAGTATCACGAGTGAGCTGTCCGCGTATTCGCACTCAACGCCATTTCGGCGGAGCTGCTCCGCGAGGTCGATGCCGTCAAAGCCGCTTAGGGAGGCTTTTATGGTGATGTGGAAGGGGTCTCCCTCCGCGAAGCCGAGCCTGTCGGCGAACGCCGCGCGGAAGTCCCGCAGGCACTCAAGATTTGCCGAAATATCGGCGCTTATCTGCTCCGAGATGTACTTGCAGCAGAGGTCAAGCGACGCCATTATCAGATACGAGGGGCTCGTAGAAGCAAAGAGACTCATGCACTGACGGAGCATTCCCGCGTACTTTTCAGACGAGGTATGAAGCATTGCGGCACCGGTGAGCGCAGGCAGCATTTTATGAGCCGAATCGCAGCACATATCCGCTCCGAGAGCGATAGGGTGACAGCTCTCCGGCAGGAAGTGCAGATGCGCTCCGTGAGCATTGTCAACAAGGAGCGGAGCTCCGTATCTGCGGCATATTGCGGAGATACCGGCGATATCAGCCATTCTGCCGGTATAGTCCGGCGAGGTGAGATACACGCAGGCATTCTCATTTTCGCGGAGCTTTTCCTCGACAGCATCAAGTGACACGTTGCCGGAAAGTATACCGTCGGTGTAGTCAGGCATTATCCACGAAACATCGAGCCCGAGCAGAGCCGCTGCATTCAGAAAAGCGCGGTGAACATTGCGGACAGCGATGACCTTCCTGCCCTCGGACTTCATAGCCGCGAGCATTGCCTGTATGCACAGAGTCGAGCCGGCGGCAGAGTAAAACGTATCGGCAGTACCGTAGAGCCGCGACATATTTCGCTCGCTCTCACGGATAATGCCGTCCGCCTCGAAGAGGCTGTCCGCACCGGAGATCTCGGTTATATCGAGCCCGGCGGCAGGGGAAGCTCCCCTGCCCTTATGCCCGGGCATATGGCAGCGCAGAGTGCCGGAATCGGCGTAGCTGCACAAAAAATCATATATTGGTGTATTCATATTTATCGACCTCGGGTAAACATATATAAGCGTTAAGGCAATACCGCACAAAG
>DEDQ01000053.1:8150-11888 GCA_002350065.1 Ruminococcus flavefaciens | reverse complement strand
GTCTTTGTACGGTGTTGCCTTAAAGGTAGTATTTCAATATCCGGAACATTCTCAGCCGCGCCCTTGACATAGCTGCCGAAACAGCCTGCGGCGAAACGCCGAGCCGCTTTGAGATCTCCGTAGTATTTTCATTCTTAAAATAGTATAGCATAATTATCTCCTTTTGTCTCGGAGTAAGCTCATTTTTAATAACATTTAACAGTAAACCTTTAAGTTTTGTTCTACCGGAACCGTCATCGCTGCCGTAGAGTATCCTGCGGATATTCTCGTCAGCCTCGCCGGTATAAGTATCAGAATAGCGTTCACGAATCGGCAATCTTCTCCCGCCTCCTCATATATGCAGACAGATCGGATATTATTTCCTGCATCTGTTCATATTCATTATAAAGCAGCTTTATACGCCGGTCGAGGTCGAGCTCCTCTATCCGACCTGTATCCCCGAGCTGTTTCAGCGAATTGCGCAGTCCGGTAAGCTCGTCGATGCGGGCTTTCACAAGCGTACAGCTGTCGGTATATCCTTTTATCAGTCCTTTCAAATCCATGACCTCCATTTCTTTAGGGAGAATGATTCCGCAGCGCGGCAGCTTTGAGAACGTTTGTTCTATTCCTTGTGAATATTATTATAGAACATTTGTTTCGGATTGTCAAGACCATACACAATAATTTTATTTATTTACTAACATATTATCTGCTATGCACAATAATATTATAGTACATACAATAAGCTGTAATTATCAGTATGAAATTCACAAAAAAGTCATTGACAATCTGCCTCACAGATGCTAAAATATACTTACAGGAAAACATGAATAACTTTTAACCAAATGTTAACAAGTTAAAACAAATGGAGGTAATTATCATGAAGCACTTCAAGAAAACAGCCGCTGGCATATTTGCTTTCGGCATGGCTGTTGCCTGCATTGCACAGGCTGACAGCTTCGGCGGCGTAAATAAGGCATACGCTGCTACAAAAGACATCTCCTCTACAATGGAGTGGGATACCCTCAGAATGGGCGGTGCAGGATTCGTTTCAGGCATCGTTTCAGGCAAGAACGAAATGTATCTCCGTACGGACGTAGGCGGTGCGTACAGATACGACTACACACAGAAGCGCTGGGTACAGCTTTTCGGATTCATCAGCGAAGATGACAGAGGTCTCCTCAGCTGTAAGGGTATCGCTATCGACCCCACAGATGACCTCACAGCTTATTTCCTCTGCGGCTGTGCATACTTCTCTGACGCAAAAACAGTCATCTACAAGACCACCGACGGCGGCAAGACCTTCACCGGCGTCGATGTAACTGATCAGATACAGGTACACGGAAACGGCGACGGACGTGAGTGTATCGAGCCTATCGCTGTTGACCCCGATGATCCGGACACTATCTATGCCGGCGGAGATGTTACCGCAGGCAAGTCCGCACTTATCAAGTCGACAGACGGCGGTAAGACATGGAAGCCCGTAATGGGCTATGACGCTCTCGGACTTTTCACCGGCGAGATAAAATACCCCTCATGGACTGACCATATTGTACGCGGCACCGAGCCCGCAAAGCTCTACAACGAGCAGAACGGCATCGGCTGTGTTTACATTGAAGGCGGCAAGGTATATGTCGGAACTTCCGTAAAGGGCGAAGCTAATGTCCACGTTGCAAGCGTAAAGGACGACAAGTTCGAGGCTGTCAAAGCTCTCCCGAACGATAACTACCCGCTCTCTATCACAAGCGACCACAACGGAAACCTCTTCTTCACATATATCGCCGGACTCGCTTTCGCCGGAGCTTCAGGCGGAGCATACAAGTACAATATCGCATCGGGAAAGGCTGAAAAGCTCTCAGTTTCCGACAATTCTATCGGTATGATAGAGGTTGACAAAAACGACCCCAACAAGATGTTCGCACGTACCTGCGGCGTATTCTCAGACCAGTGGTTCGGCAATGAATGGGTACAGGACGACCCGACTACTCCCGAAAACGAAAGCACTATCGCATGGGGCGACCACTTCTTCCGCTCAAGCGACGGCGGCAAGACATGGGAGGATATCACTCCCGGCGCAGGACCTACAGACTACTCAACAGGCAAGGGCGTAAAGCAATTCATTTCGCTCCCCATGTCCCTCGGCGGCTATGACTGGATATACGGCAAGGCTTGCCACTGGGGAAGCAGTATCGTTATCGACCCGAGAGACAAGGAAGGCGACCGTCTCCTCCTCACATCAGGAAACGGCGTATTCGCCTGCGACAACGCATGGGACGAAAAGGGTATTCAGTTCTACTTCCAGCCCGACGGCGTTGAAGAGTGCGTAAGTCTCGACTTCTTCAGCACAGCCGATGGACTCGACCTCTCCGCTATCGGCGACTACGACGGCTTCATTCACACAGATGCAACAGGCATTCCCGAGCAGTACAAGCCGAATATGGGCTCTACATCTGCTATCACAGTATGCCCGCAGAATACAGACGTATGGGCAAGAACCGCAAACGGCGACGGAAACAATACCGGAAGCGGCTTCTATACACTCGACCGCGGTAAGACATGGACTGCTTTCAAGCCTGCCTGCACCGGCGGCAAGCTCTCTATCGTCGAGCTTTCAAAGGGCAAGTACAGAATAATCAACACAAGCCCCAAGGGCGGCGCTTCCTATTCCGACGACTACGGAAAGTCATGGAAGGAATGCTCGGGCATTCAGGCTTCAAAGGGAGCTTATACCCTCGTTGACCCCGAGAAGGGCAACATCGTTTACGCTACGGGTGCTCAGTACAACGAGTACTGGTCCTCCGATATGAGCAAGAAGGAGCCCACCTATGACGAGGCTCATTACTCATACTTCATCAGCGAGGATTACGGCGCTACCTTCAAGGAAGTCCGCATTTGTCCCTACAACTGGGAGCTCACATGGAAGTTCGAGCACACAGGCGACCTTGCATATGTCGGAAACGGCACAGTTGCTCTCGCAGGCGCAAACCACGGTATCTACCTCATCTCCGACAAGGGCGAGAAGGTAGAACATCTCGAAAACGTTTCGTACTGCAAGTGCATCGGCTACGGCGCTCCCGAGAAGAAGGGCGATGTAAATACTCTTTATATGTTCGGCAAGCCCGAAAAGGACGACCCCGAGGGCATCTACCGCTCGCAGGACGCAGGCAAGACATGGGTATGCATCAACACTGACCACCTCTACGGCGGTACAGGCAACGGAAACTACCTCGTAGGCGATATGGACGAATTCGGCAAGGTATATATGTCAACAGTCGGCTGCGGAATCGTTTACGGACAGATAGCAGGCAGCAAGCCTCCGGTAACAACAACTACAGCTCCCAAGACGACAACAGCTCCCAAGACAACTACCACGACCGCTTCTTCATCAGCTCTTCCCAAGGCAAAGCTCATAGGCGACGCTAACCTCGACGATAACGTAACAGTTGCGGACGCAGTAGCTATCCTCCAGTTCATCGGCAACAAGGACAAGTACAAGCTCAGCGACGAAGCTAAGGCAAATGCAGACTGCTTCGACCCCGGCGACGGAATCACCGGCAAGGACGCACTTGCTATCCAGAAGCTCGACGCTAAGATAATCAAGCAACTCCCCGAATTAAGCAAATAAACAAGCAAAAGGCTGCTAAGTTGATTAGCAGCCTTTTTTCTGTTATAATAAATGTGCACTCAATAACCGCCGTCAGGCGGTTATTGCCCCGAACTTCGTTCGGGGAGCGCAAATTCTTAAGGCAATACCGCACA
>DEDQ01000053.1:6985-7852 GCA_002350065.1 Ruminococcus flavefaciens | reverse complement strand
AGTTGTTGAGCAGACATTAATAAGAGCTGTACGGCTTGTCATTCACGACAGCAAACAGATTTTTAAAAAATTTTTCGTCCGAATGCACTGATTTGCATTTCTCAGGTGTTTATATATATGATGATGCACTTCATCACGGAGGGAGGCTGACTATGAATAATGAAGAAAACATCGCGCTGTATGCGTTCCGCACCTTTGGCGATACGGTACTGCGCGCGGCATATGCCTGCTGCGGCAGCTTTGCCGAAGCAGAAGATATAACGCAGGACGTTTTCCTGCTTTTGCACTCGAAACCGATGTACTTTTCCGACGACGGCCACCTGAAAGCGTGGCTGCTGAGAGTAACTGTCAACAAATGCAAGAATCTGAAACGCAGCTTCCGCGTCAGCCGCACCGGCTCTATCGAGGCCGAGGACATCACTGCGGCGACCTACGAAATGGTCATAGAGGACGAATCGCTCCTCCGGCAGATAGAGGCGCTGCCCGAAAAATACGCCTCGGTAATATACCTCTACTACTACGAGGGCTACAACACCCGTGAGATAGCGCAGATGCAGGGCAAAAGTGAAAACACGATAGGCTCATTGCTCCGGCGCGGCAGAGAAAAGCTGAAACTTGAGCTTATAAAGGAGGGAGCTTTATGAAAATGGACGAATACAAAAAGACTCTCGATGACGTAAAATGCAGCGATGACTTCAGAAACAAAATGGAGAAGCTGCTCTCGCAGCCTGCTCAGCAGACAAAAGAGTCTGAATACGCCGACAGTGTAAGCTCAGTCGAGCCTGCTCCACGCAGAAACTGGGGCAAATTTGCGGCTATAGCCGCGGCGGCAGTTCTCGTTGCCGGAGGCATCGGCGGCGGAGCCTA
>DEDQ01000053.1:6256-6726 GCA_002350065.1 Ruminococcus flavefaciens | reverse complement strand
AACTATATCACGCTCAACTGCGACGGCAAAGAGCCCTTCACATTCGATATCGACTCCCGCGGACTTGTCATGGTCACGCCTGCAAACGGTCACAGCACGTATTACATCAGCAACACCGCATTTATGGACATTGCTTCTATCGTCTCCAAAAGGATAATCTGCTGTTCCCTCGCCGACAAGCCGATGTCAGCGGTAGTCGGCTCATCTGACTTTGACAAGACCGACCTAAGCAGCAAAGAGACCGCACTGATTAGCGGGCTCATCGCAAAATACGCTTCCGAGGCGGTCGAGACCGACGAATTCTCACTGTTCGGCGACGGTGCAAAGGATTACATTACCCTGTATATAACATTCTTCGCCGTGAGCATATACGACACCGGAGTTGTCAACATCAAATACAACGATTCCTCAACTGCAATGGTAAAGGTCGGAAACGAAATATCCTACCAGTTCCCGCCTGAGTTCTACAC
>DEDQ01000053.1:4865-6118 GCA_002350065.1 Ruminococcus flavefaciens | reverse complement strand
GATTTTACCGACAACTTCACAACAGACGACGGACAGGAATACTGCGGCAGACGTCAGATAGAAGACTATCCGGAAGTAATAACCTATCTTGAATCCCTCGACTGGACTCCCGCTGACGGCAAGCTTGAGACCAGATTTAGTGACAATTACCTCGAATTCAACGTTTCCGGCTCAAAGCTGTGGCTGCACGTTGACAGTATTGCCGTATACTGGGAAACAGAGGACTCCGAGCCCGTTTACTACAAGCTCGACAGAAGCGCGAATGCAACGGTCATGGATATCGTGCTCGAACACAGAGAAGGAGGAGTTGCCGACGCGAAGGCGGTATTCGATGCGCTTTCAGCTCGTCTCGAAAATCAAGGCAGGCTCATCTGCGACAATACTACCAAAAGTGTCTTCTATAATGATATGGCATTTGATATCAACGGAGGCATACTTGATTCATATCTTGAAAAATACCACTGGGAAAAGGTCGATCCCGAAAGCCGTGAAGCCTCCTATGCTTTAAGTCAGGGCGATATTTTCTATGTGAACCACCTTACACTTACAAGTGAAGGATATCTGCAAATAGAAGACAAGGATCTGTATTACTCAAACAGCAAAAACTTCCACGAATGTATAGAATACATCGAATCATGCGCAAAATATAATAAATTTAACTGCGCACGGTATCTGCTCTACTCGCCGAAAAAAGACTTTGTCTCCCTCGAGGCTGATATCACTGATTATTACGATATGTATCCCGACGGCAGCCTTGATGAAAATGATATGTACCATACCGGCGGAAAGGGAACGATAAAATACAACGCCGCCACCCACGAGCAGAAAATAAGCCTCAAAGACTCCGCAGAAAACACAAAGATAAAATACAACGTTTCCTCCGACGGCTTCACCTATTCCGAAAGCGGCAAATACAAAAATGAGGTATATTCAGATTACTACAAAGACATTCCGCAGATAGACATCGAACAGGTCCGCCGCGACATTTCCGACGAGCTGTATTATTGCAGGGGGTATAACGGCTTCGACATCGAATGTGAGATGAGCGAGGAGGAAGGTCTTACCACGTTCATGATAAACTACACCAACAAGGATACCAAGTTCCATTCACGCGAGGTCCAGCTCAGCATAGACGATTACGGAATGCCGGTATTCTATCAGGATACACGATTCAACGCCAAGGAAAAAGCCAGAATCAGAAGGCAGTTCATCTTAGGCGGCGGAGACCCGAAAAACATAACCTACAAATAATA
>DEDQ01000053.1:0-4723 GCA_002350065.1 Ruminococcus flavefaciens | reverse complement strand
GCGACATAAGTCGCCGCACCGAGCAGTATCGTCTTCACGTAAGCCGAGAACGGAACGTCCGGAGCAAGCCAGCCGCCGTAGCTCATCATCATGCCGCGCCACAGAGCGTCAAGTGCGACGCTCACAAGAGGCATACACAGCACGAGCGATACAAGCGTGACTATCGTCGTCGTGCGGAGGTAGATACCGCTCACCTCGCCGGACGAGTAGCCGAGTATCTTCGCAACGGATATCGACTGCGCATTCTTCTCTATCATTACCTTCGAGAGCATATACACAACAAGGACTATTACAGCAACGCCAAGGACGATGAAAATGCTCATCATATTGCCCATAGAGCGTTTGAGCTGTCGGGAGGTCTTTGTGAGGTCGTCGATAGTTATCTCAGAGGCGATGTATCTGCTGTCGATATCATCGAGCTCGCGGTCGGAAAAATATCCGGTGAAGTAGTCCTCATCGAGGTCGAAGGTCTTGTTGAAGTCCCTGATATCCATAAACACAGCAAGAGTGCTCGGGTAGTCGTAGATATCGCCG
Source organism: Ruminococcus flavefaciens (assembly GCA_002350065.1). Classification (GTDB taxonomy): domain Bacteria; phylum Bacillota; class Clostridia; order Oscillospirales; family Ruminococcaceae; genus Ruminococcus; species Ruminococcus flavefaciens_N. The sequence goes on along the minus strand of DEDQ01000053.1, from coordinate 4,189 downwards.
ATAGTGAACTTGTACTTCTCGTCGCCGAATTCCTCATAAAGAGTTATCTCGTCGCCCTTTTTGAGCCTGTATTTATCCGCATAAGCCGATGAAACATCGACCTTTCCGGACTCGATATCAGCGTGGAAATAGCGGCTGTTATCTGTAATGCCATAGAACGAGACGTCCTCCTTGAAATCGCCGTTTCTGATAACGAGACCTCCGGCTGCGAACTTCTCAGCCTTATCGTCAGAAGTCTCGACAGGCGCTTTGAGGATATACTGATGCTGAGCTATCATGCTGTTTTTGGTATCCTTGCTGAAATTGTCGAGAAGAGGCTCGAAGAGCAGCGCGAATATCATGATGACGCTCGCGAAGAAGATGCCGAAAAACATCGTAACATAGCCGGGAATGTTCTGGAAGAGCACTCTCATGCGGTAGCGGAGCATTATCGGAATCTTTGTATTGAGCTTGAAAGCCTTTTTGCGCTGACGCCTTTTGAGGTCGCGGCGGAGGAATTTCAGCGGCGAGAGACTGAGCTTTGAAGCGAGCATGAAATAGTTTATCGCCGCGAGAATAATTAGCGGGATTATGGTCGTGTCGATGAAAGCGTCGGCATTCCACAGGGCCTCGTAGCTGACAAGACTGTACGAGCCGAGGTACATCTCCGCCATTATATCCTTCATGCAGGTGTAGCCGAGGATATTTCCGACTACCGAAGCCGCAAGCAGGTCAATTATCGGAGCCGCCATATAGTGGCGTATGAGCTCACCCTTTGTGTATCCGGAGGCGCGCAGAGTACCGATAACGCTTGCTTCCTTAGTGATAGTGTTGCTTGTGGTCACTGCAAAAACGAACGCGATTATGCCCACGAGCATATCGAGCATCACGACGAACATTATCCTGTCGTGACCGATATCGTTGCCCGAGAATTTTATTGCAGGATTGCTGCACGTAGCGGCAAAATTCATAAGCTGAGCCTTTTTCGATACAGCCTTGAGCAGGTCCTCGCTCTTGTCGGAAGCCTCCTTGCCGAAGACCTCATCGGGCGGCGAGTTGTACTTCCACGAATAGGAGTAATGGAGCTTATCCTCATCTATATCCGAGAAAGCCTTCTCAGTAACAGTGCCGACGCCGAATTTCTCGGTATCGAACATGAAATCCGTCGTATTCTCATAGAGCGCGGAATAATCGGGCAGAGCGACCATTCCGACGATTTTGCGGTCTTTTCCGCCTATTTCTATAGTATTACCGAGTTTGAGCTCGTTGCTCTTCATGTAAAGGCGGTCGAGAGCGATATCGTCCTCGCTTTCGGGCATATCGCCCTCGAGAAGGCATATCTTATTCACCTCGTCCCTGACCTTGAAAACGCGGACTTTGCTTCCGTCAACAGACCCGAGGTCAGCGTAGAAATTCTCATAGAGCTTTATGTCCTCTTCCTCGAGGGAAGCTATCACATCGCTGTCAGGCTTCACGGCGAGCTCGAGGTTTCCGTCCTCTATGTTATACTTGTCAAAGCTGTTGTCATAGGCTTTTTTCAGGCTCGCGTCCGCAACGAAAAAGCCCGAGGCAACGCTCACGACGGCTATCATGAACAGGAAAATAACAACGTATTTTCCGAGCTCGCCTTTCATCTCGCGGATAACGCGGCGGTTCATAGGATTTCTCATGCGACCGCCCCCTTACCATTCAAGCTCTTCGGCACTGACCTTTTTCTCGTTGACGGTATTCTTCCTGATAACGCCGTCGCGGAGCTTTACAACGCGGTCAGCCATATTCTTGATAGCATCGTTATGAGTTACCATGATGATAGTGCTGCCGTACTTCTGATTAACGGTCTCGATGAGCTTCAGTATCTCCTTGGAGGTGTTATAGTCGAGAGCGCCTGTAGGCTCGTCGCAGAGCAGTATATCAGGATTTTTCACGATAGCCCTGCCGATAGCAGTACGCTGCTGCTGACCGCCCGAGAGCTGATTCGGCAGCTTGTGACGGTGCTCATAGAGTCCGAGAGTCCTGAGGATATCGTCGACGTTGAGCGGGTTATCGCTGAGGTAAGCGCCGACCTCGATATTCTCCTTGATATTGAGATTTGGAATGAGGTTGTACATCTGGAAGATGTAGCCGAGGTGCTTGCGGCGGTACTGAGTCAGAGCCTTTTCGCTCATGTCGGCAGTTTTCTCGCCGCCGATAGAGATGTATCCGCTGTCAGCGCGGTCGATGCCGCCGATAATGTTGAGAAGCGTGGATTTTCCCGAGCCGGAGGGTCCGAGAAGCACGCAGAATTCGCCTTTTTCGAGCTCGAAGGAGATACCCTTGAGGACCTCAACTCTGCTCTCACCCTCGCCGAAGTGCTTTTTGATATCGCTTATCCCTATAAACATATTCATCGTCCTTTCGTTAGCGGTTTCTAACTGTTAATATTATAACACATTTTCCTTTCATTGTCTATTGCACATACAGCCAATATTTCGATGTCGAAAAATGTTGAAAGGGTAAACCTTGCACATAATTCAAAGAATGAACAAAAGCGAGAATTCACCTATATACAGGCAAGAGGTCGTGCTAACAAATCTTTGTCAGGCATAAAAAACAGGCTGAGGAAAAACCTCAGCCCGATCATTTTTCATATTGCTGAATTATATGCTCAGCGACTTCGCGGCGGGTCTGCCGGTTGTTCATCGCCTGCTTTTCGATGTAGCGGTGAGCCTGCGGCTCGGTGAATTTCAGATACTTCATCAGGACTGTTTTCGCCCTGCTTATCGTGCGTATCTCCTCAATCCTGCCCATTATCTCGGGAGCCTCTTTCAGTCCGGACATTCTCGTCCGCGAAGCCGCGATAAGGCGGATACTGCGGCTGAGCTCCTCATGGGTGAAGGGTCGTGCAATGACCGTGACGCCGTAGTCGGAGAGCCTGTCGGCGAGCTCCTCCGCGATATCGGAGGGCGATATGAGTATTATCCCTGCCGCAGTCTCCTCCGCGGCAGTTTCAGCGAGCTCCTGTCCGAATTCGTCCGGCAGGGGCGCATTTATGATGATGAGGTCAGGCTCGGGCTCGCCCTTTATCAGCCTGCGCGCCTCACTTCCTCCGGAAATGACGGCTACCGAGCTGAAGCCCTCGATACGTGCAGCCTGCTCAATGGTGAATATGAGCTCCGACTGTGCGGAAACGATAATTGCTCTGTTCATAGCCTACTCCTCAGAGATACATGAAGTAGGTCTTCTCTTCAAATTCGTCCTTGTCCTTGGCGAGGTTGTACTCCTGGATCTGAGTTTTCAGGCGCGAGAGGATACTTCCGCTCACCTCAGCGGGAAGAGCATTGCGGACAAATTCGCTGTTTTCGGCGATATTAACAGCCTCCTCGAGCGATACCGGAAGCGGCTCAAAGCCCGAGGGAGCGTGACCGTTCTTCATGGTGCTGTCCATGAGCGAGCAGTCGCCCGAGCGGATACCCTCCATACCAGCCGCAAGAATGAGCTTGAACGCGATATACGGGTCGCAGGCGGCATCGGCGGAGCGGAGCTCTATACGCGGGGAAACTCCCAGCGCCTTAGGAATGCGTATAAGCTGAGAGCTGTTCTCATACGACCAGTCCACATACTTAGGAGCGTATCCCCTGCCGAAGCGCTTGTAGGAATTCGTAGTCGGGTTGAGGAAAGCCGTTATCTCGCGGATACGGCTGAGGACGCCGGAAATGAAGCATTTTCCCTCGCGGGACATATTCTCGGGCTCGCCGTCGAAGATGTACTCGCCGTTCTTTTTGAGACTGAGCGAGATGCTGAGAGCGCTGCCGTGCTCGTTGCTGAGCGGCTTAGGCATGAACGACGCGAAGAGACCGTTCTGCGCGGCGATAGACTTTACGACTGTTTTATAATGCACCATGTCATCGGCAGCGGTCACAGGTTCATTCTCGCGGAACTCTATCTCGTTCTGAGCCGGACCGTGCTTGTGGCATGAGCTTTTCGGGCTGAGTCCCATTTCCTCGAGCGAGAGACATATCTCGCGGCGTGCGTTCTCGCACTTGTCAAGAGGCGCAACATCGAGGTATCCGCCGTTATCGTGAGGAGTTTTTGTCGGAGCGCCCTTTTCGTCGAGCTCGAAGAGGTAAAACTCGCAGCGTGTACCCATTTCGCATGAATAGCCGTCAAGTCGGAGCTCGTTGATGCTGTTGATGAGGTCGCTTCGCATATCGCCGATGTAGTCGCTTCCGTC
>DEDQ01000041.1:27882-29102 GCA_002350065.1 Ruminococcus flavefaciens | reverse complement strand
AAAAGGAGCAGCAAAAATGATTTCAGTAGTTATCCCAGCACACAACGAGGAAAAGTATATCGGCAAATGTCTGAGCGCAGTAAAGAGCGCGGCGAAGTATGTTTCCGACAGCGTGGAAATAATAGTGGTAGCAAATCGCTGCACAGACAAGACCGTCACGATAGCGAAACATTTTGGAGCGCGGGTGCTGAACAACGAGGACAAGTGCATCGCGGCTATCCGCAACACGGGCGTAAAGGCTGCACAAGGGGAAATCGTCGTCACTATCGACGCGGACAGCCTTATGACAAAGTATTCGCTCGCCGAGATAAAGGAAAAGCTCGGAAGCGGCATTTACGTTGGCGGAGGAACAAATCCCAGATTCGACAGGATGTCGCTTGGCATAGCAGCTTCAACGCTGTATGTTGCAGTGAATCTCATACCTGTGATGCTCAGAAACGGAGGCTATCTCAGCGGAGCTATGTTCTGGTTCAGAAAGAGCGATTTTGACGCGATAGGAGGCTTCGACGAGTCACTTATCAGCCTCGAGGATATGGACTTTGCAAAGCGGCTGAAAGCCTACGGAAAACTCAGCGGCAGAAAATACGGCACACTGAAAAAGTCGTATATTCTAACCTCAGCACGCAAATTTGACGAATTCGGCGACTGGTACCTGATAAAGAACCGCTCTCTCACCAAGCGTATCTTCACAGGAAAGGACAGGAAGGCGGCTGATGAGTTTTACTATGATGTGCGTTGATGAATTATTGACAATATCAAAAAGCCGGAAAGATAAACTTTCCGGCTTTTCATTTTCACTCAAGACTTATATGCTCGAAGCTGACCGCTTCATCGTTCACATCTATCAGGAGATACGAAGCTCCGTCAAGACCTGCCGCCGAAACGGAAACGACATTCCCCTTCACAAAATTCTGATGCGAATGACCGACAACAGCGAGCTCGTATTGCGTAACGTCCGCACTATCGCAAGCCTTGTCAAACGAGCCGTCTTTCAGGCTTGACAGCGGCAGAAAAGGATACGGACATTTGATATCCAGAAACAGGAAATGCGAAAAGCGCATTTTATGTCCGTGAAAAACATTTTCATAAAAAAGCGGCATCTGTCTGATGAACTCCATCTGCTCAGGCGTAAGCCTTGCCCTAACTCCATCGTAGTATCCGCGCAGATGCTCAACATCGGGGTCAACGTCAACTCCATGCTGAGCATAGAGCTCGCAGTT
>DEDQ01000041.1:0-27684 GCA_002350065.1 Ruminococcus flavefaciens | reverse complement strand
TGAAATGATATAATACGATTATACTGTATCATGGCCGAAAAGTCAACACCTTTGAGAATTACTGATACAAAGCCTTTATACAGCAGTTATTCGGCTCGAAGTCTACGTTCAGGTATTCCTTTATTCCGCTGCTGGTGAGGTCTTTCCAGTCATTGACAGTATCGTCAGAGCAGCTTACGCGAACGAATGACTGTCCGCTCTCGGAAACGGTTTTGTAATCAATATCACCATAGTCGATATCCTCACCCTCAACGGAAGCGCCCTTTGAATAAGTTATCGCCACTGCATAATCAGTAACGTCTACAGGAGTATCGAGCTTTACAGTGTGGTAGCCGTGATAATCGAGAACAGCGTTCTGAGAGTAAATAAGCTGAGAAAAATCCGGGCTGTATATACTTATAGTGATATCCTGTTCGTCGAAATCGTTATACGTTCCGACAGCGGCAAGTTTTCCTGCCTTGTGGAAAACGTTCGCAGTAGTAGTACTGTCACCGGTTTTGATGTATCTGTCCTGCTCGTTGCCGGCGTCGTATGAGAGCACCTCAGAATATTCATCTGTAATGGAGTGGCTTATGCCGTACTCTAAAGGCGCACAATAGGATACATAAAAGAATCCTGCTGAGCCAAAAGAACTATTATAGCAAATCCACGCGCCGTCCTCAGAGGCAGGTATGTTGAAATACTGCTTGGGGAAATGGTCGTCGTAGCCGATTATGGTAATATCATGGTCGAATTCTTCTTTTGAATAATTGAGAGTATAATAGCCGCCGTGCCAGCCTTTGTATCTTTTGTCGGTATCATTTACTCCGATAGCAACTCCGCCGCGTTCATGCAGAGCCTTTTTAATTGCTTCGCGGTCGTCCACATCAAGAATTAACGAGCTGTCGATAACATAGTCACCGAATCCATTCGTCAAAGTTTCTGTCAACATCCACTGCCAGCCGCCGAGCTCTTTAGGGTCAAAGCCTTCCTTCGGGAAAAAACCTTCATTCTTTTCATTTATATAGGTGATGTCGAGCAGTTCGAGCCGGTCTATCGAGGGATAGCTGCCGTACTTTTTAGCGTAGGCTGTTCCCATTCCTGCCACACCTGCATATATCCAGCAGGTACCGCCCTCCTGTGTTGCCATTTCAAAATCGGGTATTTCGTCCGCAATGTTATAGTAGCCGTCCTCGCCGTGAGTGTAGCTCTCGGGACCGGGGTCCTGCGTTGTCGGCTCAGCAGTTTCAGCTTTTGTAGAAGCTTCTGACGAAGCCGCAGTTGTCGGCTCAGCCTCCGACGAGCTCTCAGCCTTGCTGCCGCAGCCGCTCAGAGCGAGCATTCCGGCGATAAGGCAGACAGATATGATAGTTTTTTTCATGATATCTCCTTCAAATAAATAATTTATTCAACTATATCACAAATCCAAACTATTGTCAAGGCGAATATTGCTGTATATGCAAACATCGAAAAATATTCCACAAAAGCCGTAAATATGCAAAAATCGACTGGCGTCCGGGCTCATTTCAGCTCTGAATCAACGAATTTCTCAAGCGCCCTAATCTTCCTCATGGAAGCTTTGAACTGCTCTGGAGTAAGCGACTGAGCGCCGTCGCTCCATGCATTTTTCGGGTCGATGTGGACTTCAATCTCGAGGGCGTCCGCACCGGCTGTAACGGCTGCAAGCGACATCGGCTCAACGAGCGAGTTTATACCCGTGGCATGGCTGGGGTCGATGACAATAGGAAGATGAGTTTTCTGGCGCAGGAGCGGTACTGCCGAAAGGTCGAGAGTGTTGCGGGTCTCGGGCTCATAGGTGCGGATACCGCGCTCGCAGAGGATAACATTGCTGTTGCCCTCGGACATGATATACTCCGCGCTCATGAGGAGCTCCTGAAGCGTCGCAGAGAGTCCCCTTTTCAGCAGGACAGGCTTGTCGCTTCTGCCGAGTGCTTTCAGCAGCGTGAAATTCTGCATATTTCTCGCGCCGACCTGAACGATATCAACGTCCGCGAAGAGGTCGATATCCGAGAGGTCCATTATCTCAGTAACTATCGGCAGACCGGTCTCTCTGCGAGCCTGTATCAGCAGGTCGATGCCCTCCTTGCCAAGACCTTGGAAAGCGTAGGGAGAGGTCCTCGGCTTGAAAGCTCCGCCGCGGAGGAAGTCGGCTCCCGCCTCCTTGACCGCAATAGCCGTAGCCATGAGCTGCTCCTCAGTCTCAACGGAGCACGGACCCGCGATTACGGAAAGACCTCCTCCGCCGATTTTTCTGCCTCTGACCTCGATAACGGTATCGTCGGGGTGGAAACGGCGGTTCGCGTTTTTGTAGGGCTCCTGCACGCGCTTGACGGTCTCGACAATGTCCCTCGCATTGACAGCGTCAACGTCGATAGACGTAGTATCGCCTATGAGACCGATAATTCGCGAATGTACTCCGGTCACGAGATTAGTCTTTACGCTGAAAGACTGAAGCCAGCTCATAAGCTCGTTAACCTGTTTGTCAGTTGCCTTGTCCTTGATAATAATGATCATGAAAAAACCTCCTTGGAACCTGTAAAGACAGCTTCTTAAATAAAATAAAAACAGCCCTGACCGTGCGGTCAGGGCTGTTTGGTATACGATATAACATGTTACACTCTGCACAGCTCTTCACACGGCGAAAAGACCTCAGCCCAAAAGCCAAAGCCAAAAAACTCGTATGTAAAGACAAATGCAGTTCTGTTAAGCATATCGGTTATTCCTTTCGTTTGATGATTCATTTTACCACATCAGAAATAAAATGTCAAGACTTTTTTCAAAATAATTTTTATTTGACTGTTACAGCGAACAATGGTATAATTGATACATAAGATAAGTCTGGCAAAATATGCGATATACAGGAGAATAATATGAGAGTACGTTTTCATCTGCCCGATTTTTCCGGCAGCTTCAAGCTGAACCTGCTGTTTGCAGATATGCTGAAAAAACGTCCCGAGTTTTTCCGCGAGGGAGCAGAGATAGCCTCTGTCTACGGAGTTTTCCCGCCCTGTCTCTGGAACGGCGGAAGGTCACAGGGCGGCAATGCCGACAAAAACTACATCAAGGCAGTAATAAAGCAGTTCAACGACCGCGGAATCCCGCTGCGTTTCACCTTTACGAACCTCATGCTCGAGAAAAAGCACCTCAGCGATGAACGCTGCAACATGATGCTGCATTTAGCCAACAACGGCATGAACGAGGTCATTGTCGCCTCCCCCATTCTCGAGGAATACATACGTCGGGAATATCCGAAGTACAAGCTCACGAGCTCGACCTGCAAGCGTCTCAACAGCGAGGAGGCTCTGCTCGCGGAGCTTGAAAAGGACTACAGTGTCGTAGTCGCCGATTACGACCTCAACAACAGGTTCGACATACTTGAAAAGCTCCCGCGCAAAAAAGACATCGAGCTTCTTGTAAACGCCTGCTGTCAGCCGGAATGTCCCGTAAGGCTCCAGCACTACAAGGACATAAGTACGCAGCAGATAGCCTTCTGCAATCACATCAAAAAATACCCGAATGTGCCGTTCGACCTTGAAAAATACGACCCGAACCATTTCAGCTCATGTCCGTACTCCAAGCGGAGCATATTCAACATCAAGGAGCTAAGAACGCACATCTCCCCTGACGACATATGGGAAAAGTACGTTCCCATGGGCTTTGAACAGTTCAAGATAGAGGGCAGAACAGCCAGCACGCTCAACAAGATAGAGACCTATATGTACTACATGGCAAAGCCGGAGCTCCGCGAAGAAGCGCGGTATTTCCTGCTTGGTCTCATGGAGGACAGCGGAGCCCTCATCTTCACATGAGCCCTGACAGCGACATAACAGCTATTGCATCGGAGGTGATAGAATGAGCATCGTGCTCACAGACGAGATACGGAATATGCATTTCGAGAACCAGCTTAAAGCCGAGGACATGAAATACTACACGGAGCATTTTGCACTTGCCATTCTGCGCTGCTGCTTTGACATATACGACAGCTGGAGCGTAAGTGATGCTCCGGACCTGCAAAGCGCTGACGGAGCCTCCGGCATCGAGGTAACAGAGCTCGCGATAAGCCTTAACAAAGCCATAATCGGCGACTGTCTCCACTACTGGGAAACGGGAGATGTAAAGTACAAGAACAAGGCTGAATACCGCGGAGCCCGTGCCGGAGAGAGCTTCTATATCCTCCCCTCAGTCGATTCAAACGACGAGCTTGCAGCACTTGAAACGATATTCCGCAAGAAGCTGAGCAAGCTTACAGGCTACAAAAAACGCGGGATAGAAAAGCTCGGGCTCATAATGGTAATGGACGGGCTCCCGCTTCCGGCAACAGCCGAAAACTGGGCAGATGTTGTACGTGTGCTGCAATCCGGCTCTGAGGAGAGATACGACAAGGTATTCTTCACCTACAGCTCTGTTCTGAGCTATTACAACAGCAAGACCGACACGATGACCAACTATCCGATAGACAAAAACGACTACGAAGCCCTCGGGAAATACGCAAGGCTCATGGTCGAGAGCAGATAGCCGGCTCCTGTAATATTTTCGCGGAAACGCTCATATCCTGTAACAAATCAGAAATGAGGTGTTACAATGAAAAATTTCAAATGGAGCGACCTGTTCATATTCATCATTTCCGCGGAGCTCGTCGGAGCGGTATCCGCACTTCTCTCCGGAGGCTTCACGGATCTCTATGACAGTCTCATACAGCCGCCGCTGTCGCCTCCGGCGATACTTTTCCCGATAGTGTGGACTATACTCTACGCGCTTATGGGCTGGTCGGCGTATCTCATCTACAGCGAGGAGGACGCTCCCGACAGAGCAAAAGCGCTGATACACTACGCGGTTCAGCTTGCCGTAAATTTCTCATGGAGCATAATATTCTTCCGCTTCGGGCAGCTCGGAGCCGCGGCTATAACGGCAGTTCTGCTGAGCATACTTGTTGCCGCAATGATACTCGAATTCAGAAAGATACGGCTGAAAGCGGCTCTGCTCAATATACCGTATATGCTATGGAGCCTTTTCGCCTCCTATCTCGCGATAGCGAACTGGGCACTGAATAAGTGATGTAAAATATTGACAGCCGGCCAGCGGAGTGATATAATAACCTTATACAATTTTAGTATAAGGAGAGAGATTATGAAGAGAGCTATATCATTTATCGTAACAGCGGCAATGCTGCTGAGTGCAACTGCTGCCGCAATGCCCGCAAACGCTGTCGGAACAGCTACATACGAGGAATACAAGGAGCTTATGAAACAGACTCCGGAATTTCCTGACCCCGAGGAAAGATACTACAGCTATACCGACGGAGACTTCGAGTTTCACGTTTACAAGGAGTTTGCAGTAGTTTCCGATTATAAAGATACAAAGGCAACGGAGATAACTATCCCCGCAGAAGTTCCTAATACAGACACAAAAAAGAATGTACCGGTTGTCGGACTTGTTGACACTCCGTTCGGCTTATGCCACAAGCTTGAAAAGATAACTATCCCAGACACTCTCGACCATTTCACATGGCGCAACCTTATCGTCACAACAATGGTCCCTATAGACAGCAAAGAGGAAGTCGTTCCCACAGTAAAGGAAGTCGCTGTTTCCGATACTAACCCGAATTTCACCGTTAAAGACGGTCTTGTTTACAGCAAGGACATGAAAACTCTCGTCGGCTGTCCTCCTGCTCTTGGAGTGAAGGAAGTCGTTCTCCCCGAGGAGACTGAGACTATCGGCGACTATGCATTCGGAGACTGCTACACTCTCGAAAAAGCTGTTGTACCTTCAACCATAAAGGAAATGGAAAACGACGTTTTCGCCGGCTGCATAAACCTGAAATATGCCGAGCTTCCGGAATCTATGACTTTTGTTCCGGGTCAGACTTTCACGTTCTGCACTTCACTGGAGGAAGTAAAGTTCAACGGCGTTATCAGTGAGATAGGATTCGAGTCGTTCTATCACTGCGATTCGCTCAAAGAGTTCGATATTCCCGATACAGTCACAGCTATAGGCGTCGGAGCTTTCGATGAGACTCCCTGCATAGAAAATGCTGACGGTATCCGCTATCTCGACAACTGGGTTGTGAAAGGCGACTCCAAGCTGTGCGATGTCGTTATCCGCGACGGTACTTTCGGCATTGCTGAAATGGCATTTTTCGGTCTTTCGGCAGATTATGAGCCGCGAGTTTTAGATGTGCCGGCTTCTGTGAAATACCTCGGATACAACTGCTATATCGGCACGACCTCCGCAGGTCCGGGAACTGTACATTTCGGAGCAGCAAGCTTCCCGCTCAAGGCTGTCAACGGCAAAAATTATACCGACTTCTACTTCTATGACCCCGAATGCGATATCTTTGATGACGAAGCAACTATCCCTGCCGAGTACACATATTCCGACATCAATAAAAAACCAGCGAATAATAATGACGACGACCCGTATATCATAAACTGGGATCCCTCAGTAACGTGGACTTCATCATCTGTCTCGGGGCTCAAGACTGCCACTCCCGCCGACAGCAAGGTCTCAGGAGAGGTAACTATCCATGGCTACAAGGGCTCTACCGCTCAGAAGTACGCTGAAAAGTACGGACGCAAATTCGAGCTCATCGCCGACAAGCCCGCACATCAGGCAGGAGATATCAACGGCGACGGAGAAGTAGGCATTGCAGACGCAGTATGCTTGCAGGAATGGCTCCTCGGCAGCAGCGACAAGCTTACTGACTGGGAAGCAGCTGACCTCTGCAAGGACGGCGTTATCGACGTATACGACATGGTAATGATGAGAAAAAAGCTTATTGCTGAATAAAATCAAAGCTCCGTTCCTCTCTGGGAAACGGAGCTTTTTACTTTACTTTTTCCTGCCCTTTACCGCTATCTCGACCGCTCGGTAAGCGCCGTTGTAAATGCCGGCTTTATGAGCAGTGAGGATATTCCCGCACATCTGCTCGATAATGTCGTCATTTTCCTGTATAAGGCGCAGCATCGCATTTGTCTCGGCGGGAGTCGTACACTCATATGTGCCGTCACCGACCTCTGCGCAGTGGATAGCTCCCCATGCCTCGTGACCGCCTACGCGCTTTATCATGAGCTTGGGTATCGGGTAAAACGACAGCTCACTCGGCTTTGTAATGAGTACGTCCGAGCAGCGCATAAGCAGATTTGTCGAATAAACTGCCGCAAATATGTCCGAATGGCAGAATGCATGGATACCGCTCACCTCGCCGGAATAAGCCTGCTCAGCGAAGTCAGCAGTCTCATCGAAGTCGTTGAAATGCTCGGTCGTAAACGCAGCTATCTCAGGTATCGCCTGTCTGAGCTCTTTCCAGACCTTGATATGGTCGCCTACATTTATAAAGAGCACTGCCTCTCCGCTCTCAATATATGGCAGGAGCTTTCGTATCACCGAGATGAATATCGTCCGCTGAGCACCAGCTCCGCCGACTGACATGAGCCAGCGCTTCGGAGAGCCGTTTTTCATGCGCTCTATACGCTTATGGCAGTCTGCTTCGATGTTGCTGACGAGCTCATGGTCGATATAGTGACCTGTATATGCTATAGCCGTTTTCGGCATTGGCTTGAGAGCCCTGCCCTTAGCCATGCCGCGGAGCGCTCTGTAGCCGAGATACGCCGAATGCGTCTGCACGGTATGAACGCTTCCCTCTGCGAGATGAAGCGCCATAGGCCAGTTATCCGGAACAGCATTCACAACATTGGTGAGTCCGGCATGAACAGCCGCCTGAGCCGGCCATACATGAGTTGCAATGAAAGGTATATCCTTCGGAAGGTCGCGATATACCGACGTCATAAGCTCAGCCGCCTTCTGGTCTGAGGAATTATACGAAAGCTGACGGAAGCCCTCGCTGTTGAGCGGCTCCCATACAAGCCTGTTGAATATCTCCGACATCTGCGACATCTTCGAGCCCAGCGAATACAGCTTATTCTGATGAGCAATTATCTTGCCGCACGAAGCCTCCTTGAATGAGTGGAGGTCGAACCAGTAGGGCTCGTAGCCCATAGCTCTCGCGGCGGAAGCAATAGCCATTGAAATGCGGTAATGACCAAAACCCATGCGAATATTGCCGATGATGACGCTTTTATCGTTGAATTCTATTTCCGGCAAAGCCGACAGCTCGACGTTCTTCACACCGAGCATCTCACCTATCGCCGGAGCAGGAAAGCATCTCAGATGAAAGACCTTGTCGCCGTCATCGCCGTATTTCCGCATATATTTAGCCTTATTGCTGACAGCCTTTCTATAGGCTTTTTTTGATATCTCATTTTCAAATATAAATTTCGACCTATCCATACAGCACCTCCGCACTCAGCAACATTAAGAAAAAATTCACATAAAATCTCTTGACAAACGGATAAAAATATGATAGACTGAGGCTATCATATGATAGATTAGAGCTATCAAACGATAGCTCAACTATCAAATTACCATAATAATTTTACCATAAAAAGGGAGGTTTGTCAAGTGAAAAGTGAATTTTCTGCACAAAATCTTAAAACGAGACGTATCAAGCGAGCTGTCGAGGTAAGCGCCCAGCTCTTTCTTCGTGACGGCATCGAAACCGTAAAAATGACTGATATCGCCGACGAGAGCGGTATCGGCGTTGCAACTCTATACCGCTATTTCGGGACAAAAACAGGCATCGCCATAGCCGCTATGACCCACCTCTGGGACGAGCTGAAAAGAATGTTCAGCGGAGTTTTCGACTCCGGTATATTCAAGAGCCAGCCCGGCATCAAGCAGGTCGGAGACCTGATGCGGATGTTCATAGTTCTCTACGAAGCCCACCCCACGTTCATGAGACTCCTCAGCGAGTTCGACCTCATGATAAAAACCGAGAACGTCCCCAAGGACCAGCTCGTCGAATACGAGCGCTCGGTGATTGACTTCTACCCCGTCTTTGAATCAGCATACCTTGCCGGACTTGCAGACGGAACAGTCCGCGAGATAGAGCATTTCGACCTCTTCTATCTCTCATTCGGACACTCGCTCATGGAGCTCAGCAAAAAGCTTATCCGCGGCGAGCTTCTCCCCTCAGATGATTTTTCAGTAGCAACAAAAGAACTCGAGACTATAATCAACACCGCTGTATACTACCTCAAAAAGGAGTGACAACTATGGAGAAAAAGGTAGCCTCAAACAAAGTATTATTGATATTCGCCATTGGTCAGCTCGGCTGGTCAATTCTCGCGGGAATAATTTCCAACTGCCTCGTATTCTTCTATCAGCCGACAAAGGCTGAGCTCGACCTCGGACAGACTGAATTCATCCCGCAGGGAACGATACTCGGACTTACCGCGATAGGTCTCATCACCGCTTTCGGACGTGTTTTCGACGCGGTAACAGACCCCTTCATCGCCGGAAAATCAGATACTCTCGATCACAAATGGGGCAGACGTATCCCATTCATGAGGTTTGCGGCTATCCCATTCGGAGCAGTGACCGTACTGCTGTTCATTTCTCCTTTCAAAGCCGGAAGCATGGCTAATGCAGCAATGCTTTTCGTATTCGCGATGCTGTTCTATCTCTGCATGACCTGCTACTGCACGCCTTATAACGCGCTCATTCCCGAGCTCGGCAGAACTCAGAACGCACGCATCAACCTCTCTACATACATATCGGTGACATATATTTTCGGAACAGCCATTGCCTACCTTGTTCCGAACATAGCCAGCCGCTTCATGAGCAAGCTCGGCTACGCGAACAGCTATCGCCTGTCCATCGGCATATTTGCGGTAATCGCCGTTATCGCGATGCTTGTTCCGGCATTTCTTATCGACGAGAACGCCTACGCCGTAACGACTCCGTCAAAAACGGATACGATAAGCTCGCTCAAGTCGACCTTCCGCAACAAGGAATTCCGCACCTTTGTATTATCGGATATCCTCTACTGGATAGGTCTTACTCTTTTCCAGACCGGACTGATGTTCTACGTGACGGTATTGCTCGGGCTCTCAAAGAGCATGACCTTCCCGCTGTTTGCAACAATGACAGCCGCAAGTCTGCTGTGCTATCCGTTCGTAAACATTTTGTCCAAGAAAATGGGCAAGAAGAAGCTCACTGCGTTCGCATTCATATTCTTCTCGCTGGCATTTCTCGTAACATCTGCCGCAGGTATCCTCCCCATTCCCGGAGTTGTCTACGGAGTTCTGATAGCCCTGCTCGCAGCAGTTCCCATGGCAATACTCGGCATACTTCCTCAGGCAGTAGTTGCCGACATCTCCGAAGCTGAAAAATACGATACCGGAGAGAACCGTCAGGGAATGTTCTACGCCGCAAGAACTTTCGCATTCAAGCTCGGACAGTCCGTCGCGATGATACTCTTCACGAGCCTTGCAATAATCGGCAGAAAGCTCCCTGAGGACAACGTCTTCTACGGATTCGGCTACCGCCTTACAGCAATAGCCGCCGCAGTGCTCTGTCTGCTTGGCGGAATAGTATTCATGCGCTACAATGAAAAGAGTATCCTTAAAAAAATTGAGGAGGGACAGAAAAATGCTTAAACTCAGGTCAGTTTCATTTTCATACGAATACGGGAGCGAGCTCTTCTCGGTAAGGACCTCGCGCAGCATCAGCAGCGACCTCGTATCGCTGGATATCTCCACCGAGGGGAACATATTCTCCGCCTCTGTAAAAGCCTCCGACGAGATAACGATAACCGACCTGACAGCCGTCTTCGAGTTTGAATTCAAGGAGGAAGACCGCATTTTCCTCAACGGCTACCAGTCGTGGACGGATTCATACGAGCACGATATCTACGGCAAGATGAAAGGCATCGACCATATCCCGTTCGGCATCTGCGACAAGTATGCATTCTCGCAGTACGGCGACTACAATTTCGTGAGCTACTCCCCTGCCGCAGGAGAGCTCCACGGCTGGAGCTATGGCTATATCCGTGACATCGGCGACTATATGCTCATGGGCTCGCTCTCTGAAGACAGCGGCTTCACCCTCATCGAGACCAAAACCTTCTCCAACGAGATAACCTTCAAGAAGGACTGCCGCGGTCTCACTATAAACGGCGAATACGAGGGCTTGAAGCTCTACTTTTCAAGCGGACTTGAAAAGGAAGTATTCGACGGCTATTTTGAAGCTCTCGGCGTAAAGCTCCGTCCCGAGGCGAAGCCGATATACGGCTATACAAGCTGGTACCGCCACTACCAGAACATCAGCTCAGAGATACTCCGTCAGGACCTCACCTCGCTCAAAGCTCAGAAGCACAAGGCGGAGGTCTTCCAGATAGACGACGGCTGGCAGGAAAAGGTCGGAGACTGGCTCACCCCTGACTTCACCAAATTTCCGGACGGAATGGAAGCAGAAGCCGAGCTCATAAAAGACGCGGGAATGCTCCCCGGTATATGGCTCGCGCCGTTCGTATGCGAGGAGAGCTCCTCGATATTCATCAGCCACAAGGACTGGCTCGCCAAAAATGAAGACGGCACATACGTCCGCGGCGGCTCGAACTGGAGCGGCTTCTACGCTCTCGATTTTTACAACGATGACGTTCGTACATATCTCCGCGAGGTTTTCGACACGATAACAAACAAGTGGGGATTCCGTCTGCTGAAGCTTGATTTCCTATACGCGGTGTGCATTCAGCCCCGACCGGACAAATGCCGCGGACAGATAATGTCCGAAGCAATGGACTTCCTCCGCGAATGTGCTGGAGACGCGTTCATACTCGGCTGCGGAGTTCCGCTCGCGTCAGCATTCGGCAGAGTTGATTACTGCCGCATCGGCTGTGACGTAAGTCTCGATTGGGACGATAAGCCGTATATGCGCCTCATTCACCGTGAGCGCATCAGCACGCGAACAACTATCATGGACTCTGTATTCCGCCGTCAGCTCAACGGCAGAGCCTTCCTCAGCGACCCGGACGTATTCCTGCTCCGAGAAGACAATACAGGCATGACAACGGCACAGAAAATGGCGCTCGGCGAGGTCAACGCCTCGGCGGGAAGTGTGCTTTTCACCTCTGATGACGTATCTGCATACGGAGAAAATGAGAAGCGCATTTTCAACGGCATAATGCGAATGCGCAGCGCGGAGATAATATCCGCAGCTCTTGACGACGACGAGCTCATCGTATCGTATATGCTCGGAGAGAAGCTCATCACAAGAACGTATAAATTATAACAGCATTCAAATACTAAAACAGCGGACGTTCCTGCCGAAACGTCCGCTTATTTTATCATGTTTTTATTCTCTTTTATATTACTTATTTATTTCTGGGAGGGCTGAAATCAACTTAGCGTCGAGCTTCTGAATAGCGATAGCGTCCATACCTGTGATGCCGTCGCCGGGGTTGAAGCAGTCTGCATTTGCCTTAGCTTCGTCGCTGAGAGCGTACTTGTCCTTGTTGCCTATAAACTGGAGGATAGCAACTGCGTCTGCAACTGTTACGTTACTGTCGAGGTTAGCATCGCCTATGAGCTTAGCCTGAACGCCGCTTGTTGAAGAAGACACAGAGGCAGTTGTTGTTGTAGTTGTTGCCGAGGAAGTTGTCGAAGCTGTAGTAGTTGTTGTCACCTTGGGCTCGCCTGTGTGATCGTACTCATAAACCATGGTGATAGTGTTGTATGTTACAGAAACGTCCTCACCTTTTTCGCTGTTAGCGGAAGACTTCCACCAATCCTGGAACTCGATGTATGTATCCTTGTAGTCAGCGTTTTCAAGCTCGATGCTTGCGCCGTCCTTAGTGGGGTCAGGGATAGTGAATGTGCCGTCCATCTCAACGATGCAGTCGCCTGTGCCGTTGTATGAGAACGACTTGCTGCCCCAGCCTGCGAGTGTTCCGTCGGACTTGACAACCTGATTGAAGCAGAGTCCGCCGCCGCCGCAGAACCATGATGAGCCTGTAGAGCTGCTTGCTGTGCAGTTGATGATTATCTTCTTGAGGTGCTCCTTGTCCTCAATCGGGATCATGGGAGCCTTGTTAACTGAGAGCTCGAGCTCGTCGAACTTGAACTCTACCTTTTTCTCCTCGATGTTGGGAGCTTCGTAAACCTTGACATCGCTTGCCTTGTCTGAGAGAACAACAGCAGCCATTGAAAGCTCGGGGAGCTCAACTTCTATCTTGTTGTCCTTGATATCGTTGTCAACGCTTACAACTCTGATACCGCTGTCAGCCTGAGTTACGGCATAAACAACAGCGCTCTTGTACTTTGTATCAGTACCGGAGATGTCGATAACGCTCTTCTTGGCAGTCTTTTCCTTGTTTCCGAGGACCATTGTTACCTGTGTATCGTCCTTGTCGTTGATAGCAGCATAAGCGTACTCCTTGGAGAGGTCCTCAACGGAAGTCTTAACGAGGTTGTTTCCGAAAGCGCCGCCCTTGCCGTCATAGTTTGTATAGAGGTTGATAGCCGACTGAACGTAAGGACACTCAGTCATTGTGCCCCAGTATGTAGCGAAGTAAACATTGTTTGCAGCGAATGCGCCGAGAGCCTCAGCCTCAGCGAGACCTGTTCTGATGTCCTTGCCAGTAACCTTCTCATTGGAGATGTTGCCGAGGTTGTACTCGGAGATAGCTATCTTAGTGCCGGGATAGTACTTGTCAACAGACTCCTTGATGCGTGTGATGAAGGGGAAGTAGCTCTTGCCCCACGGCATGAGCCAGCTGTTTTCCTCGTATTCGGGGTCATAGAGGCTTCTTGCAGCCTGAAGGATATCGTCGTCAGAGTTAATGCCCTGCGAGTAGTAGTGAACGTCGATAACGTCGAGAAGTCGCTTGCCGTTCTCCTTGTCAGCCTTAGCCATAGACTCGAGGTAGTAATCGAGGAACCATGAATAGTTTGCCTTTACAGCAGTCCAGTCCTTATCGGTGTAAGTGCCTATCTTAGCGCCCGTGGACTTGTCCTTGATGTCAGAGCCGTCGCCGCAGTTCATGCAGGGAAGCATACCCCAGAATGCAGGACCGAAAACCTCAGCCTTGGGGTCTATTTCCTTAACTACCTTAGCAAGCTCGATAGACTTTGTGATAAGCTCGGTGCTTGATACCTCCTCGGGGTGGAGATAGGGGTGAGTATCGTTCCAGAGAACAGGCTCGTTGTCAAGGCTGTAGCCCTGAATACCTGTCTGAGTTGAAGCGTCGCCGAGATTCTTTACGAGGTAATTAACATACTCGTCCATGTAAACCTTGCCGTCTGTGAGGTCAGGAGTATCAGCAAGAGCGCCGTCCTTCTTGAAAACGACTTCGTTCCAGCGCTTGGAGGGAGCTGTTTCGTCAGCCTTTACCTCGCCGTCCTTGTCAGCAGCAACGTATCCGGCCATCTGAAGAGTAGCAAGCTTGTAATCAACGTTGTTCTTCTTGCCTATTTCGGAGAACTTTCTTACAGCGCCTGCAGGTCCGTCAGAAGCGTCGCCCTGATTCGTATCAGAGCTGTTGTGCCAGTCTTCACCGGCATTTGACCAGTTAGTCTCCCAGTTGTAACCGGTAAAGCGGTTGCCGCCCTGTCTGATATTGTGAGTTGTGAGGTTTTTAAGGCTTGATGAATCGAATGCGTTTACACCATAGATGTAGGGGCTGATAGCAGTCTTTTCTGCTGAAAGGTCAACTGATACCTTCATAACGGCTTCATTTTCAGCAGAGCTTGTAGCTGTGGGAAGAGCAGATGCATTTGCAAGAACGCAGAGACCTGCAACCATTCCGGCAAGGCTTTTTCTTATCATGTTTTTTACCTCCTGAAATAAAAATTAATCAGTGTCCTGTGGCTGTATTCTGAAAGGCGCAGTCTTCCATGTGTCGATATCTGGATCGGGAAACGAGATATAATTGACAAGCGATTTGGCGAGGGTGAGGATACCAACGAGGGGAACATTATGAACATAGCCGTATATCGGGAAGGTCTCGCCTCCGCCGGTATTAGCGGTAAGCTGCCACATAATGCCGAGCCTCTCACACCTGTCAACTATTGCAGATACGGTATCGAATGGGATAGAAAGCTCCTTAGAGATACATTCTTTGGTTAGGATATTGTTTCTGCTGAGGGTCTCAGCATAGGATATCACAAGCATAGCATTCTCGTCCGAAAGCAGAGAGAAGAGCTCAAGCAGACGGGGCTCAATTGAGAAATAGCTGTTTATGCCGTTATCGGGGATACGCATGAAGCAGAGGTACTGCATATCCTGATTCAGACGTGCTATCGCGAGCTCGTAATCTGTTCTGAGCTGAGCATAGGTCTCGCGCGTGAAGCTCTCAGGCAAACTTGCGTGTTCGGGTGAAGTGCCTTTTCCGAAAGCGCAGAGCATGGTATAGAAAAGCTCCATAGCGCGTTTGCCCTTTTCCTCCTCGCCGAGCTTGTCGAGCTCAGCAAGAACAGCCGTGTTAAGGCTTACCTTGCCCTCTTCGTCTTTAAGGCCGAAGAGAACATCGAGCGAAACGTCGAGTATCTGTGAAAGCTTCGGGAGAAGCTCACAGTCGGGATAGCTTCCCTTTTCCCATTTTGAAACAGCCTGAGGAGTTATCGAAAGCTTCTGGGCAAGCTGCTGTTGAGTCAGTCCGGCTCTTTTCCGGTATCTGACGAGGTTTTCACTAAAGCTCAACTTCATATTGAGAGCGTCCTCCCTTTTTGTGAGTTGTCGGTGAGTAATGCACTTGTTTGCAATTTCCGGTCAATATCTTTGCTGTGATTTCATTATATCACATCTGTAAGTTGATTTCAAGCGATTTATCCTTTATAGATTTCAACTCGGCGTTGATATGAAACCTGTAATTGTGTTATTGATACAGGATATAGCCCTATTGATTTTATATTTGAAGAGCCGCGAGTAATCGTTGATTTGTTCACAATTAAGTGCTATAATGAAACTGCTGATGCAAACGCCTTTAGTATTATATACTGACTTTTATGGCGTTGCAATGATAAAAAATATTTTTTAACTGACAATTTGTACTTTGATATACCGCATCTCACATACTCGTGATAAAAATACAAGGAGAACCATATGAGCAAATTCAGAAAACAGCACATGACCATCGGCTGGCAGGACATGATAGCCGCTGACAACACCGCTCCTGCCGCAGAGGCTTCGCTCCGCGAAAAAGCTTCGCTCGTCGGCAGAGTAGGACTTCTCATGCTGTCCGTCGGAACAGGAGCATGGCGCGTCCGCGCTTCCATGAACAAGATAGCCCGCGGGCTCGGGATAACCTGCAACGCCGATATTGGTCTGCTGAGCATAGAATACACCTGCGCCGACAGCGGCGAGACCTTCACGAATGCGCTCTCGCTCCACACTACGGGCGTAAACACTGACAAGCTCCGCTCGCTTGAATCCTTCACCGACGGCTTCGCCGAACGCGCCGGAAAATACTCCGTCGAGCAGTTCCACCGCATACTTGACAAGCTTGAAACACTGCCGGCGAACTACAAGGCATGGAACCTCGGACTCGCGTCAGCCCTCGCCTGCTGTGCATTCACCTTTCTTCTCGGCGGCGGTATAGTTGAAATGGCGTGTGCATTCTTCGGTGCCGGCATCGGAAATTTCGTGCGAAAAAAGCTTCTCGAACGGCATATCACACTCTTCGGCAACGTCACCGCCGGAGTCGCTTCCGCCTGCTGTACATATGTACTTCTAATAAAGCTCGCGGAAATGCTCTTCGGTGTTTCAGAGGTACATCAGGCGGGATATATCTGTTCAATGCTGTTTGTTATCCCCGGATTCCCGCTCATAACCGGAGGCATCGACCTCTCAAAGCTGGACCTCCGCTCCGGTCTTGAACGAGTTGCCTACGCCCTGCTCATAATCACAATGGCAACGCTCACCGGCTGGATAACGGCAACTCTGTTCAGCTTCGCCCCCTCTGATTTCCCCGAGCTGGAGCTCTCGCCCGTGCTCATGCTCGTTTTCAGGCTAATTACGAGCTTCTGCGGCGTGTACGGCTTCTCGCTGATGTTCAACAGTCCGCGAAAAATGGCTCTCACAGCCGGACTCATCGGCATGACAGCGAATACGCTCAGGCTCGAGCTCATCGACTTCACCAATATCCCCGTGAGTTTCGCGGCTTTCATCGGAGCTCTCTCCGCCGGACTTATGGCTTCGGCGCTGAAAAGCTGGATAGGCTACCCGAGAATATCCCTCACCGTGCCCTCTATAGTTATAATGGTACCCGGAATGTTCATGTATAAGGGCATTTTCTTCATTGCTCAGAACGACATCTCAACCGGCGGACTGTGGCTGTGCAAAGCCGCACTGATAGTCGCTTCGCTCCCGCTCGGACTGATTTTCGCCCGCATCTTCACCGATACAAATTTCCGCAAGAGCAGCTGAGTCTTTATATAATAGTATCGGGAAAACGACTTTTTCAGCTCAGAGCCGTTGAACGGAATTAAATTAAAATAAAAAAATATATTTCTACTCTTGACACACACGGCTCTGTGTGATATAATTAATTACTGTAATGTATGTTGGCACTACTGTCTAAAGGAACTGATGGGCTGCACGATAATACAAAATCTTATCCGGAGGTGAAAATCGTGAAAGAGGGAATCCATCCTGAAATGTTTAAGACAACTATCACTTGCCACTGCGGCAACGTAATGGAGACAATGTCTACAAAGGAGAACATCAAGGTCGAAATCTGCTCAAAGTGCCATCCGTTCTATACCGGAAAGCAGAAGCTTGTTGATACAGGCGGACGCGTTGACAGATTCAAGAAGCGTTTCAATCTCGACAAGTGATTTATAAGCCGCTCATCTCAGAGCGGCTTTTTTCCTTAATCATGAAAGGTGCCATATGAACTATTTCACAATTTCAAGCCCCGCTGAGGCTTCCTTCGTTGAAAAAAAATCCGAGTTCATCGGCTATATCGCTCCGGTAAAGACCGGCGACGAGGCTGTTGAATTCGTGAACAGGATAAAGTCCATGCACCGCAAGGCAAGGCATAACGTCTACGCCTACATCGTGAGGCAGGACAATATTTCCCGTTATTCCGACGACGGCGAACCGCAGGGCACTGCCGGAGTTCCGGTGCTCGACGTTTTGCAGAAGCGCGGACTCACCGACGTCTGCATCGTAGTTACGCGCTATTTCGGAGGCATACTCCTCGGCGGAGGCGGTCTCGTAAGAGCTTACTCCCACGCAGCAGCACTCGCCTGCGATGCAGCTCACATCATGGATATGCGGCTCTGCCACAGGCTCAGTATTTCCGCGGATTACGGAATGTACGGCAAGATAAGCTATATCCTGCCCCGATTCGACACGATAACTGTAAGCTCCGATTTCGGGAGCGAGGTCACGCTTGAGATACTTGTGCTCTCGGAGAAGCTCGAAGCCCTGAAAACCGAGCTCACAGAGGTAACTAACGGCTCGGCGAACGTTTCCGACCTCGGAGAAGCCTATGAGGACTTTTCATCAGTTCTTGGATAATTTTTTGGAAAAATTAAAGGGAAAAACTCATTTTCGGAGTATAAGATATATAGAGATTTTTTATCGTAAAGTAATTCTCGATTCTGAATCATTTTATCAGGGGGGATAGTTTTGACAGTAAGAGAACAATATGAGATAACCGAGCTCGGTATCCTCAGCAAGGAAGCCTGCACAAGCGTGAACGAGAAAATGGTACACCGCGAAAAATACGAGGACAAATGCCCGTACCGCACTGATTTCCAGCGCGACCGCGACCGTATCCTACACTGCAATTCGTTCAGGCGCCTCAAACGTAAAACTCAGGTGTTCCTCTCCCCTGTCGGAGACCACTACCGCACCCGCCTGACGCACACTCTCGAGGTATCACAGATAGCACGTACTATCGCCCGCGGTATGCGTCTAAACGAGGACCTCACAGAGGCTATCGCCCTCGGTCACGACCTCGGACATTCGCCCTTCGGTCACTGCGGAGAAAAGGTGCTCAATGAGATTTGCCCCCACGGCTTCAAGCACTACGAGCAGAGTCTCCGCGTTGTGGAATACCTCGAAAAGAAGGGACACGGTCTCAATCTTACATACGCCGTCCGCGACGGCATACTCTGCCACACCAATAAGATAGCCGAGACAAAGGAGGGCAACATCGTCCGCCTTGCCGACACTATCGCCTACATAAACCACGATATCGAGGACTCTATCCGCGCAGGCATTCTCAGCCAGAGCGACCTTCCGCGCGACTGCGTGAACGTGCTCGGAAGCTCCAAGACGCGGCGCATCACCACTCTTATCGCCTCGGTAATAGACCACGGAGCCTACGATATCGACTTCTCTCCCGCGATAAGACGAGCTCATGACGACCTTAAAAAGTTCATGTTCGCCAAGGTCTATACCAATCCTGCCGCCAAGCAGGAGGAGGAAAAGGCAGAGCTCCTTATCCGCAAGCTATATGACTACTTCATAAACAATATAAACAAGCTCCCCGCTGAGTACAAGGACATCGCCAAAGAGCTCGACCCCGACCGTGCTGTCTGCGACTACATCTCAGGCATGAGCGACAGCTACGCCGTAGACCTCTACACCGAGCTGTTCGTTCCCAAATTCTGGAAGTGATATAATGCAGAAAAACGACGAATTTCTCTACGCTCTCAGAAATGCAAACCCGATAGAAACGGTAATGGGCTCGTATGTGAACCTCATACGCCGCGGCAGGAACTACGTCTGCTCGTGTCCTTTTCACTCGGAAAAGACACCCTCATGCACCGTTTTCACCGATACGCAGAGCTTTTACTGCTTCGGCTGCGGAGCCGGCGGAGACGTTATCACCTTCACGATGAAAGCCGAGAACCTCGACTTTGTTGAGGCGGTCAAGCTCCTTGCAGAGCGGAGCGGCTTGCAGGTGCCCGAGAATAATTCCCGCGATGACCGTACTGCCCAGCGCAGAACGCGCATTTACGAGATGAACCGCATCGCCGCGAACTACTTTTACAAGAACCTCATAAGCGGCAGCAACAAGGCGGGTCTGCAATACTTCTACAACCGAAAGCTCTCGCCGCAGACTATCAAGAAGTACGGGCTCGGATTTGCCTCTGATTCGTACTACGACCTCATAAACGTGCTGCATTCCAAGGGCTACAGCGACGATGAGATAGTCGATGCGTGGCTCGGCGGAAAATCTCAGAAAACCGGCAAGGTCTACGACCTTTTCCGCAACCGCGTGATGTTCCCGATAGTTGACCTCCGCGGCAATATAATCGGCTTCGGCGGACGAGTGCTCGACAACTCCACGCCGAAATACCTCAACACCGGCAAAACTCCGGTATTCGACAAGGGAAGCAATCTCTTCTCCATGCACTTTGCCAAGAATGCTGATTCCAAGCGGCTTATCCTCTGCGAGGGCTATATGGACGTCATCGCCGTCAATCAGGCAGGCTTTGAAAACGTAGTTGCCACGCTCGGAACCGCTATCACGCCGAATCAGGCGCGCCTCATCAGCCACTACTGCGACGAGGTCGTTATCGCCTACGACAGCGACGGAGCCGGTCAGAGGGCAACTCAAAAAGCTATCAACCACTTCTCAGAGGTCGGACTGCGCACAAAGATACTCCGCATGGAAGGCGCGAAAGACCCCGATGAATACATAAAAAAATTCGGAGCCGCCCGATTCCGTATGCTCATTGAGGGCTCGGACGACGCCAACAACTTCATGCTCGACCGCTGCGAGGACGGTCTTGATATCGACTCCGAGGGCGGCAAGGTAGAGCTGCTGAAGAGAGTGTCAAACGTACTTGCCGGCATCGAATCGCCGCTTGAACGCGAGGTCTATATCTCGCGGACCGCCAAGAAATGCGATATTGCTCCGGACGTGCTGAAATCCCATATCAGCGAGATAATCCGCATACGCCGGAACAGTCAGAAAAAGAACGAGTGGAAAACAATTCAGGCAAACACTACATACGTCCGCGATGAAATAAACCCCGAAGCAGCTAAATTTCGCAGAGAATCACGCGCAGAGGAAACAATAATCCGGACTCTTATCATGCGTCCGGAAGACGCAGACAGGATAGCGGAAAAAGCTCCGCCGGATATATTCGTTACAAGCTTCAATAAACGAGTTTATGAAGCGCTGCTCGAAGCGATAAGGAACAGCGAAAAATTCTCTCTCTCGCTGCTTGCCAGTGAATTTTCTCCCGAGGAAATGGGAAAAATAAGCGGCATGATAGCAAAAAAGCAGGATTTTTCAGTCTCCGAGGCAGCCGTTGAGGACTGCGCTTCTGCTCTGAAAAAAAGCAGCGCAGTAAAAAACAGCGCAGACGAGGATATTTCCGACGACCAGCTCCGCGAGATGTTCAGCTCGAAAAAGAAGTAATACAGCAAACGCAAAACTCATTCAGTTTTTGTATAAATCAAGGGAAATCCAGAATTCAGGAGGAATCACCATGGATCAGAAGAAAAACACTATCGACGCCCTTATAGAACAGGGTCAGGCTAACGGAAAGCTCACCACCAAAGAGATAACCGACGCTCTTGAAGAGCTCGATTTCGACGTTGACCAGATAAACAGCTTCTACGACCGCTGCGAGGCTCTCAATATCGAGATAGTCGAGGATATGAACGTTGACGCCGACCTCAAGATAGGTATGGATTCGTCAATCACTGACGACCTCGAAATGGCTCTCTCGACCGAGGGTATCGCTATCGACGACCCTGTTAAGATATACCTCAAGGAGATAGGACGAGTTCCGCTTCTCACAACTGAGGAGGAGATAGAGCTCGCACAGCGCATGGCAAAGGGCGACAAATACGCCAAGAAGCGTCTTTCCGAGGCAAACCTCCGTCTTGTTGTAAGTATCGCTAAGAAGTACGTCGGCAGAGGAATGCAGTTCCTCGACCTCATTCAGGAGGGCAACCTCGGTCTTATCAAGGCTGTTGAGAAGTTCGACTACACCAAGGGCTTCAAGTTCTCGACATACGCTACATGGTGGATACGTCAGGCTATAACCCGTGCTATTGCCGATCAGGCAAGAACTATCCGTATCCCCGTTCACATGGTAGAGACTATCACCAAGGTAAAGAAGGTGTCAAGCCAGCTCCTCCACGAAAACGGTCACGACCCCAGTCCCGAGGAGATCGCGGACAAGCTCAATATGCCCGTTGACAAGGTACGCGAGATAATGCGCGTCGCTCAGGACCCCGTTTCCCTCGAAACTCCTATCGGCGAGGAGGAGGACAGCCACCTCGGCGACTTTATCCCCGATGATGACGCTCCCGCTCCGGCTGAAGCAGCATCGCACACGCTCCTCAAGGAACAGCTCAACGAGGTGCTTGCTACCCTCACAGACAGGGAGGCAAAGGTGCTCAAGCTCCGATTCGGTCTCGAGGACGGCAAGGCACGTACTCTCGAGGAGGTAGGTCAGCGCTTTGACGTTACCCGCGAGCGTATCCGCCANNATCGAAGCAAAGGCACTCAGAAAGCTCCGCCACCCGAGCCGCAGCAAAAAAGTCAAGGACTTCCTCGACTAAGCAAATGGGTACTTCATCTTCTGTTCCGGCTAAAAAAAGAAGCTACGGTCTCGACCTTATGCGCATACTGATGACTCTTTTCGTCTGCGCTATCCATACGATATACAAGGGCGGACTTTCCGGCGCTGTCGCTGATTCACCGAAGAAAAGGGCAATCATCATTTTCCTCGAATTTGCTGTAAGCTGCGCCGTCAATGGATTCGCCGTCATATCCGGCTATGTCGGTATAAACTCGAAATTCAGGCTCTCGCGCATCGCGGGACTGTATTTCACGGTGTCGTTCTACAACATCGTGATACCGGTAATATTCCACTTCACGAGCGGCTACGTCATCGACAAAGTAGTGCTCCTGAGAGCGTTATTTCCATTTGCATACGACGCAAACTGGTACTTCACTGCCTACTTTGGTATGTTCTTCCTGATACCGTTCATGAATGCCGCTATAAAGCACGTTGACCGCAAACAGTGCAATATCGCGCTCCTTGCAATAATGACAGTGTTTGCAGTTATCCCGACCGGACTTTATCTCTGGTTCAAGGACGGCTACGATATCAACATCTTCAAGCTCTCATGCGGCTACAGTACGCTTTGGATAGCTGTTCTGTACCTCGTCGGAGCAGCGATACGCGAGTATGACCTTTTCAGAAAGGTCCCGAAAATCGCGTGGCTCGGCTGCTATATCGGAGCGACCTTCTTCGGTACCGCATACGCACTTGTCCGCACATTCGCGCTCGACAAGGAGTTCACTCCCCTTTCAGCCTATAATTCGCCGATAATAGTCATTCAGGCGATAGGTCTGCTGATGTTCTTCAAGGACCTGAAGCTCCCGAAAGCTGCGGACAAAATTATCGGATTCATCGCTCCGCATACGTTCAGCATCTACATAATCCACACTCAGGACGCGCTGTGGCTGCTGTGGCTAATGGGAAGATACGCTCCCGACGGTGAGAGAAGAACAATTATCCTGCCGTTTATATTCTGCTGGCGTGTTGTATCACTGTTCACGCTCTGCATGATAGGAGATATGCCGCTGCATTACTGCATGAAATATTTCCCGAAGCTGTTTAAGAAGGCTGAAGCCTCAAAGGCTTAACAAAAGTATAAGAAAAAGCCATAAAGAAGCCAAAACTTCTTTATGGCTTTTTAAGTGAAGAAAGAATAATTTTAGAGGACGTGATATATGTCCTTTTCACGACCTCGCTAACGAGGCAGCTTTTTAACATTTTGTGATGAAAGTGTTAAAAAACATTATCATATTGACTTTATTCCCGTGATGTTGTATAATAAAAGTGATAATTAGTTCCGTTTTATTCCGGTTTGCTGCATACCGAAAATGCAGACCCGCACAGCCTTATCATTCTGTCATTCTCTGCGGGAAAAGGAGCGCTCTATGAGTATTTTTGACCTATCAAAAAAACCTCCTGAGCTAAGTCACGACTGGAAGGTCTTCCAGCAGTTTGTAGGCAATATAGGCGCATTTACATACATCGCTAAGGAAAAATCGGCTTACCTCGACGAAGCCACCTGCCGTATGCTCGCCTGCACAAGCACTAAGCTCAATGAGTTTGAATTTTTCAACCTGCTCGAAAAGATATCGAAATCGCCTGTTGAGGGTCAGAAGCATATCTACCAGTTCACGAACAACAACACCACGAAATACATAAAGATGAACATCTACGAGAGCAGCGACGAGTGGCTCGGATTTGTTCAGGATTTCACCCGACAGATATCCGAAATGCACGACAGCAGCAACTTCGTTGAGTACGACCCCATTACCCGGCTGCCCTCTTATCCCTCGTTCTCGCAGAATATCAAAAAGCTGCTCCCCGATGTGCAGAACGGCTGCCTTGCTACGCTCTATATCAACGGCATAGAGAAGCTCGGCTCATTCCTCACCGTTGACAGCACCAACAGCTGCATCGCTTCCGTTGCAGAGACCCTCAAAAGCTTCTCCGGCGAGAACGTCATAATCGGTACAAAGTCGAATTACGAGCTGCTCGCATTCTTCCGCGACTGCGACAAAATGCAGATATACAACCTCCTCAACTCCATGGACGAGGCTGTTCAGAACTGCGTGCTCACCGATGATTTCGGCGAGATAATCGACATCTCGGACAAGAGCAAGCTCAGCCTTTCTATCGGCTGCTCATCGTATCCTAACGAGGCTTCCGACTTCAATATGCTCGTTAACTATTCCGAGTTCGCACTTTACGAGGCGAGAGCTGACCGCCGTCACGTTATCAACTGGTTCTCGGAGGAGGACTACCTCCGCGAGAAGGATTCCTACAAAAACGCGCAGATGTTCTCGCGAATGGTCATGGACAATCTGCTCATGTACTATGTTCAGCCTATCGTTGAGACCACGACCGGCGAGATAGTCGCATATGAGGCTCTTATGCGCACTATCGGCGACGTTAAAATGGAGCCTAAGCAGATACTCTCGATAGCTGCCGGACAGAGCAATCTCTATGCAGTCGAGAAGCTGACATTCTTCAACACCATGAAGATGCTCAGCGAGAATCAGCAGGTATTCGCCAACAAGAAGCTCTTCATCAATTCGATGCCCGAGTATATCCTCTCCGACGAAGACTTCAACGAGCTCTACCTCACCTACGGCGAGCTCTTTGAAAAGACAGTTATCGAGATAGTCGAGGACAGCGACGCCGCTCCCGAAACTATCGAAACTATCCGCAGACGTCTCGCTTTCACGCACGCTCAGCTCGCTATCGACGACTACGGTACCGGTTACTCGAACAGTACGAACCTGCTCAAATATCAGCCTGATTTCGTCAAGATAGACCGCTCGCTCATCGCCGATATCCACAACGACCTCAAAAAGCAGCAGCTCGTCACCCAGATAATCGAATTCTGCCGCGACAACCAGCTCCAGTCGCTCGCTGAGGGCGTTGAGACCGTTCAGGAGATGAAGACAGTCATCAGGCTCGGCGTTGACCTCATTCAGGGCTACTACACCTCCAAGCCGAAGCCGCTCTTCCTTGACAGCATCTCAAAGGAGGTAAAGGACGAGATAATCAAGACCAATCTTGAAACGCGTCCCAACGGCTCACGCAAGATATACACCGCGCGCAACGATACGGAGATAGACCTCCTCAAGCTCGCACTCGAAAAATACACCGATATCCACATCTACCAGAGCAAGCTCACTATCGTCAGCGACCCGGATAAGCAGGTCAAGATGAACATCGCTGTAATGGATAATCACAGCTGCGAACTCACGCTCAAAAACGTGAATATGGTAAGCGGCAACAGCAAGCCAACTATCACTGTCGGCGAGTATGCACGTCTTGTGCTTAACGTTGTCAAGAACAACAAGCTCGGATATTCCGGTATCTATGTGCCTATGGGCTCGCAGTTTGAGCTCACCGGCAAGGGCTCGCTCACTATCGACTGCTACGCCTCCGAGGGAACCGGCATCGGCAACGATTACGACCACGGCTACGGCGATATCACAGTAAATATGCAGGGCACGCTCGAGATAATCTGCAACAGCACCGAGACCGTCTGCATAGGCGGCGGATACAACGGTGACGAATCCGAGATAAAGCTCCTTTCGGGCAAGATGAAGCTCTATATGTACAGCCACAACGGTCTCGCTATAGGAAGCTTCAACGGCGACTCCAACATCGAGATTTCCGAGGACTGCAGCCTTGACATGACCGTTTCCGGCATCAAGGTAACAGGCATAGGAAGCTTCCGCGGAGTTACCACTGTTGCGACCTCAGCCGACATCACAATGTTCTGCACCGGCGCTCAGGCGGTCGGCATCGGAGCTCTCGAGGAGGGCGAGGGAAGCGTTCTTATCCGCAAGGGACGCATCAATATCAAAATGCGCTCCGCCAAGCACTCATGTATCGGGGCTATCGACGGCGACGTCAACGCGAAGATAATGAATTCCGAGATAATCATCGACTCCGAGGGCGATTTCGCTACCGGTATCGGCGACCCGCAGGGAAGCGGCAACGTCTTTATCATGGACTCAGCCGTTACGATGAATATGCTCTGCGGCAATCCGAACGATATCTGCTCAGGAAGCGGCGACGTTCAGATACAGAATTCAACTATCAACTCGCTCGTAAACAACCGCAAGATACAGCATGACAATAACTGAGCTGTATTGTTTTCCCAGTAAATTATGGGCGGCTTCATGCCGCCCATGAATATGATATAACACAACAGAAAGTAAGGTATAAGAAATATGAAACTTGGTATGGTAGGTCTGCCTAATGTTGGTAAAAGCACACTCTTCAACGCGCTCACTAATGCAGGAGCAGAATCAGCGAACTATCCGTTCTGCACTATCGAAAAGAACGTCGGAATCGTTTCAGTCCCCGATGAGCGCCTCGACAAGCTCGCAGAAATGTACGAGCCCGATAAGTTCACACCCGCCACTCTTGAATTCGTTGATATCGCGGGTCTCGTAAAGGGTGCTTCAAAGGGAGAAGGCCTCGGCAACAAGTTCCTCGCAGATATCCGCGAGGTAGACGCTATCGTTCACGTTGTACGCTGCTTTGAGGACGGAAATATCGTTCACGTTGACGGAAGCATCAACGCTGCACGCGACATCGAGACTATCAACCTCGAGCTCATTTTCTCCGACATTGAAATGATAGACCGCCGCATCGACCGAGCTAAAAAAGCTGCAAAGGGCGACAAGAAATACCTCGCTGAGATAGAATTTCTCGAGCGCCTCAAGGCTCACCTAGAAAACGGCAAATCAGCCCGCGGATTCGACTTCACCGATGACGAGCGCGAGCTCATCAAGTCAACTCCCCTGCTCTCGGCTAAGCCGGTAATCTACGCGGCTAACCTGAGCGACAAGGATTTCTCCAACAACTACGAGAATAACGAGAATTACAAGCAGGTCTGCGCTATCGCCGCGGAGGAGCATTCTGCTGTACTGCCGATATGCGCTCAGACAGAAGCCGAGATAGCTGAAATGGACGAAGAGGACAAGCCTGAATTTCTCGCAGAGCTCGGACTTGAAGTCTCCGGTCTCAACCGTATCATCAAGGAGGGCTACTCGCTTCTCGGTCTTATCTCCTACCTCACAGCCGGAAAGCCCGAGGTCCGCGCATGGACAATCAAGAAGGGCACAAAGGCTCCGCAGGCAGCAGGAAAGATACATACCGACTTCGAGAAGGGCTTTATCCGCGCCGAGGTCATCTCTTTTGACGACCTCATGGAATGCGGCTCAATGGCTGCTGCAAAGGAGAAGGGACTCGTCCGTCTCGAGGGCAAGGATTACGTAATGCAGGACGGCGATATCGTTCTCTTCAGATTCAACGT
>DEDQ01000079.1:18181-20634 GCA_002350065.1 Ruminococcus flavefaciens | reverse complement strand
TATACTTTGATTATAACCGAATACGCCGGCGATGTCAAGGCAGACAAATCTGAATAAAACAACGGCTTCCAAGTTCGGAAGCCGTTTATAATTCATCTATGTTTTTCAGTATAAGCCGCGCAAATTTAAGGAACGTTTCTCGTTTAGCAGGAGAAAGGCTCGATAGCTCGTTTTCTATTACCGATAACGCCCTGTCGCTGCTCTGTATTTCGTCAAGCAGAAGATAATCAAGACTGACATCAAGTGCATTCGATATCTTGACGGCGCTTTCAAGCGAAAGGCTCTTAGTGCCGCGCTCAATGTGCGCGATATAGCTTACGGACAGGTCACACATCTCGGCGAGCTGTTCTCTCGTCAGCCCCTTTTTCAAGCGCTTTTCTTTAACTTTTTCACCTACAAGATAATAATCAACCGCAAACATGAATCCACCGCCTTAATTTAATATTATATATTATGCACAAAAAATTTAAAAGATTCCACAAGTTCCTTAATTGACTTGTAGAATCAATTATGATATTATAATAATACAATAAAACACAAGGAGGTGCCAGTTATAGCAAAATGTTTAAAATGCGGAAAAGAAAATGAGAAAGGAAAAACAATGTGTGCTAATTGCGGAGCAAGTTTAATACAACCGCAACAGTCAACACAAAATCTCACCAATAACGGAAAGCCACCAAAAGATATATCGACCGAACTAATAAAATATGCAGACGCGCTTAATATTCTTGCGATATTGTTAGCCTTAGTCCTTATTCTTGGAGGAATAGGAATCGCATACAGCACAGCCTCTGTTGAAACAGTAACTCAAAACGCAAGCGGTTTATTTGAACAAACTACCAACTTTGACTGGGCACTATTCATATCGACCATCGTAACATATTTAATTTACAGCGTTATCGAATATGGAGTATTTGTAGCTATTTCCTTAATCCTTCGCGCTCATTCTGTAATTATCCACACAACTCGTTGTATAGCCACCAACGCCGAATCCATATCTAAATCAAAGAATTGACGTAAAAAGCACTTCCTCAGAAGTGCTTTTTCTTTTCCAAACCTCTTTACACACGCGGGATTTTGTGCTATAATTATAATGTGTAAATATGCGATAAAATGAAAAGAGGTATTGCTT
This sequence comes from Ruminococcus flavefaciens, assembly GCA_002350065.1. Classification (GTDB taxonomy): domain Bacteria; phylum Bacillota; class Clostridia; order Oscillospirales; family Ruminococcaceae; genus Ruminococcus; species Ruminococcus flavefaciens_N. Next base: position 19,502 of record DEDQ01000079.1, on the reverse strand, counting down.
TGGCTAACGAAAAAATCAGAAATTTCTGCATCATTGCTCATATAGACCACGGTAAGTCTACACTCGCCGACCGTATTCTCGAAAAGACCGAGACCGTCGCCGTCCGCGACATGGAGGACCAGCTCCTCGACAATATGGACATCGAACGCGAACGCGGCATTACTATAAAAGCCCGCGCTGTTCGTCTCAAATATACCGCTAAAGACGGTGAGGACTATATCTTCAACCTCATTGATACTCCCGGTCACGTCGACTTCAACTACGAGGTCTCACGCTCTCTCGCCGCCTGCGAGGGTGCTGTACTCGTTGTGGACGCTTCTCAGGGCATCGAGGCTCAGACCCTCGCGAACACCTATCTCGCGATAGAGCACGACCTCGAGGTTGTCCCCGTTGTCAATAAGATAGACCTCCCCTCTGCTGACCCCGAAAGAGTCTGCAATGAGGTTGAAAATGTCATCGGTATCCCCGCTATGGACGCTCCGCGCATTTCCGCTAAAATGGGCGTGAATATCGAGGAAGTACTCGAGAAGATAGTCACCGATATCCCCGCTCCAAAGGGTGACCCCGAAAAGCCCCTGAAAGCCCTTATCTTCGACAGCTACTACGACTCCTACAAGGGCGTTATCATCTACATCCGCGTCAAGGAGGGCAGAGTCAAGGTCGGCGATAATATCCGCCTTATGGCTACCGGAGCCGTTTTCAACGTCGTTGAGACCGGCTTCATGGACGCTACCTCCCTCGTGAACAACGGCTCTCTCGAAGCGGGAGAAGTCGGCTATATCGCGGCTTCTATCAAGTCTATCGGCGATACTCAGGTCGGCGATACCGTCACCAACAACGATGAGCCCTGCGATGAGCCCCTCCCCGGCTACAGAAAGGTCAACCCGATGGTTTTCTCGGGTATCTATCCCGCCGACGGCGCCAAGTACGGCGACCTCCGAGAAGCTCTCGAAAAGCTCCAGCTCAATGACGCTTCGCTCTCTTTCGAGCCCGAGACCTCTATCGCACTCGGATTCGGTTTCCGCTGTGGCTTCCTCGGTCTTCTCCACATGGAAATTATCCAGGAGCGCCTTGAGCGCGAGTACAATCTCGACCTCATAACCACTGCTCCCTCGGTTATATACAAGGTCACCTTCACCAACGGCGAGGTGCAGTACATCGACAACCCAACCAACTACCCCGACCCCGCTCTCATCCAGACAGCAGAAGAGCCTATCGTCAAGGCAAGTATCCTCTCGCCGTCCGATTACGTCGGCAATATCATGGAGCTCTGTCAGGACAGGCGCGGCGTCTTCAAAGATATGAAATACCTCGACGATAC
>DEDQ01000079.1:17080-18038 GCA_002350065.1 Ruminococcus flavefaciens | reverse complement strand
ATCGTCGATGCGCTCAGCTTCATAGTCCACGCCGACAGCGCTTACACAAGAGCCCGCAAAATAGCCGAAAAGCTCAAGGATAATATCCCGCGTCAGCTCTTTGAAGTGCCGATACAGGCTGCTATCGGCGGCAAGATAATCGCCCGCGAGACCGTTAAGGCAATGCGCAAGGACGTTCTTGCAAAATGCTACGGCGGCGATATCACACGTAAAAAGAAGCTCCTCGAAAAGCAGAAGGAAGGCAAAAAGCGCATGAGACAGCTCGGTACTGTCGAAGTCCCGCAGGAAGCCTTCATGAGCGTTCTCAAGCTCGATTCATAATCCCTTTACGAAAGGAGACAAGCCATGCTGGTGAATATCATAACTACGGAGCTCGCCGCTGCATTCTTCATATTATGCGTGCTGTGTGTGATGACCGAGAAGCCGGCTCCGAAAAAGGCTTCACTTCGCAACTTTATGCGCCGCATAAGGATAACTCTGCGCGAGATAAACCTCCTGACGTTCCTGATAATATCGGCTGCTCTTATCGCTTTCTCGCTGAAAACCGATATCATCAAGCCGGTATGCGCGCTGTTTTCCGTCGTATTCTTTGCGCTCGGGCTCTTCGTGCTCAACAGTTTCCGTATCCTCAACGGACGCGGCTCGCGCAAAACGAAAAAGAAGCTCCGCCCGCTCGGCTGGATACTCCCCTCAAAAGAGGCTGGATATACTCCCGAGGCGAAAATCCTCAGGGAAGCAAGCGAAGCTCCGCTATCATCTGAACTATCTGAAAGGACATCTTTATGAGCATTTACAACTGCCCCCACTGCGGGGAAAAATCATTCAATCCGCTCAGCAAGGCTTTTGCCGGTCAGCTCAATTCCTCCGGCAAGGTCTGCATGAAATGCGGCAGAAGAGTCGTTAACGGCAGGGCGGCTACCCTTTTCAACGCCATATACAGCCTTCTCGCATTCGCAGG
>DEDQ01000079.1:12500-16941 GCA_002350065.1 Ruminococcus flavefaciens | reverse complement strand
ACCCCGTAAAATGAATACGCTCGGTATCTACATTCACGTTCCCTTCTGCGGAAAAAAATGCAGCTACTGCGATTTCTACTCCGTCTGCTACACCAAACAGCAGGCGGAGCTTTATGTAGGCGCAGTTCTGCGGAATATCCGACATTATGCCGATACCTCGCGCACTGTCGATACGGTCTATTTCGGCGGCGGTACGCCCTCCCTGCTGACCTGTGAGCAGCTCGCGGAGATAATGTCCGCGATAAGCAAAAGCTTCGCGCTCAGCGCCGATGCTGAGGTCACTCTCGAAGCTAATCCCAGTACCCTCACGCCCGAAAAGCTCCGCGGACTGCGCAGCTCCGGCATAAACAGGCTGTCTATCGGCGTGCAGTCCATGTCCGACCGCGAGCTGAAGATTCTCGGCAGGAGCCATACCGCTGACCGCGCGGAAAAGGCTGTCCTCGATGCGGCAAATGCCGGTTTTACGAATATCTCCTGCGACCTCATGACAGCTCTGCCGGAACAGACTCCCGACAGCCTTGCGGCTTCCATAGAGCGGCTCTCTGCTCTGCCGATACAGCATATTTCCGCGTATATCCTCAAAATCGAGGAGGGCACTCCCTTCGACTGCCGCGATGTGCGCTCGATGCTCCCCGACGAGGACGAAACAGCCGGACTCTACCTGCTCATGGTAAAGCTCCTCCGTGAGCGCAGATTCGCGCAGTATGAGGTCTCCAATTTCGCTAAAAACGGCTTCGAGAGCCGTCACAACTGCCGCTACTGGAAATGTCTCGACTACCTCGGTATCGGTCCCGCGGCACATTCCTGCTATAACGGGAAGAGATTCGCTGTAGAGCGCGATATATCCGGTTTTATCAGCTCTCCGGTGCAGGAGGTGACCGTCACGGACGACGCTCCCTGCGGCTTTGAGGAGTTCGCAATGCTGAGGCTAAGACTCGCGGAGGGGCTACTGCTCAGCGATGTTGAGGCTCATCGGGAGGAAATCGTCAAAAAAATACCCCCGCTCCAAAAAGCGGGGTACGTGTGCTTTGACGGCGAGCGGGTCTCGCTGACGCCGGAGGGCTTCCTTGTTTCAAATTCTGTGATAGAAAGACTGATTTTTTAATGTCGCTCAGCGCTTGTCCTCGATTCTGCGGGGACGGCGCTTTTTCTTTTTTACGGAAAAGCCAAAATCTCCCAGCTTTCTGCCAAGTGCGAAATACTCTCCGTGGGCATATGCCGCAAGTCCGCACTGCTGGAGATTTAGCTTGCCTTTGCTGTCGATGTAGCGCTCGTCTACGTCTACGCCGATTATCTCCGCGAGAAACATCGTGTGGCTGCCGAGAAGCTTGCTCTCAGTGACACGACATTCAAGGCTGACCGGACACTCCTCTATCAACGGAGCTGCTACCTTCTCCGCAGGGACTGCGTGAAAGCCGCAGTGCTCGAATTTGTTGACGTCTCTGCCGCTCCTTACGCCGCAGAAGTCGGTCTCCTTCACCATTGCCGACGTTGTGAGATTTATCACAAATTCGCCGGAATCACGTATTATATCGTGCGAGTAGCGCTCGGGACGGACGGATATATATGTCATCGGCGGACGTGTGCAGACTATGCCCGTCCAGCCGATAGTAAGGACATTCGGGGATTCAATCGTGCCGCAGGTAACAAGTGCCGCCGGCACCGGCGCAAGAAGTGCGCTGCCTTTCCAGAATTGCTTTGCCATATCATTCTCCTTGATGAAATTATACTATTATTATATCATCTGCCGGAGGATTTTTCAAGTAGTATCGATCCGAATTTGAAAAGCAGCCCCTCATTACCGCTCCTATTCGAGCAGCTCCTTTTTCATCTGCGCAAGCAGCTTCTTTTCGCGGCGTGAGACCTGCACCTGCGTCATGCCGAGCACTCTCGCGGCTGCGGACTGCGTCATCTCGCGGAAATAGCGCAGCTCAAGAAGTATGCGGTCGTTTTCCGGCAGGCTCGCCATTATCTGCCGCAGCGCAAGAAGGTCGGTTATCGCCTCGTCTGGAGCTTCTACCGGTACATCAAGCTGTCCCTCGCCGTCGTCGGGAGCTGTCAGCGACAACAGCGGCTGAGCCGCGCACAGCGCCTCCGCAACGTCGGCTTCGTCCTCTCCGGAGAGCAGGGCAAGCTCCGAAACTGTTGGCTCTCTGCCCTCGCGCTGCTGAAAATCAGAGCAGAGCTTTTGCAGACGGAGCGAGAGCTCCTTTAAGCTCCGGCTGACACGCATAGTGCCGCCGTCGCGGAAAAGCCGCTTTATCTCACCAAGTATCACCGGTACGGCATACGTCGAGAACTTTACTCCGCGGTCAGGGTCAAAGGCTTTCACGGCTTTGAGAAGTCCAAGACAGCCCGCAGAATACAGGTCGTCATATTCGATGCCGCGCCCGCGGAATCGGTTCGCGCAGAGGTGTACAAGTCCGAGATTTTCCTCAGCAAGCGGCTGCTTCAGCTCAGCCGCCATGCGGTGCGAGCCTCTTTCGCATGGTAACGGTCGTTCCTTTGCCGACTGAGCTTTTCACGCTAAGCCTGTCCATAAACGACTCCATTACCGAGAATCCGAGACCTGAGCGCTCCTCCTCGGGAGCTGTCGTGAAAAGCGGCGTCATCGCCTGCTTTACATCGGATATGCCGCAGCCTGTATCCTTGATGCGTATGTATATCTCCCTCTCCGGCAGCAGCCGCACGATGATGTCGATGCGCCCCTGAGTGCCGCGGTAGCCGTGGACTATCGAATTCGTGACCGCCTCTGAGACTGCCGTGCGTATGTCGGAAAGCTCCTCAACTGTCGGGTCCGCCTGCACTATGAACGACGAGACCGCCGCTCTTGCCGAGCTCTCATTCACCGAGAGCGACGGCATACTGAATTTTATCTCGTTCAGAATTTCCATTTTCTTCCTCCGTTCAAGTTATCCTTACGATTCGTTCTATCCCCGAAAGCCGCAGAACTCTGCGGATATAGGGCTGCGGCTTCCTGACCTCGAGCCTGCCGCCGCATTCCTTCAGCAGCTTCTGCCTGCCCATAATGAGCCCGATGCCCGAGCTGTCCATGAAGGAGATGCCGCTGAGGTCGATTGCAAGCACGTCCGGCTGCATCGTGATGATGAAGCTGTCAAGCTGCTCGCGGGCTGATTTCGCTGAATGATGGTCTATTTCACCCTTGAGCACCGCAACTGCTGTCCCATTCTCGGATAATATGTCGATATTCATTGTTTACGCCTCCGTTCTGTTCCTGTCTATGCCATATTATACCATTCACAGCCGCAGAAAATTGTCGGAACGGGTAACCTCTCCGTAATTGACCTCTAATCTATCGCCGCAAGGCGATACCTTTATTATTCACTATTCATTTTTCTTTCTTATTTATTCTTTTAGAGGACGTGATATATTTCTTTATCACGCCCTCGCTTAAAGGTCTCCCTGCTCATGTCGCTATATCCTCGATAAACCGGCGGAGCGTCTCGTCGTTCTCCATGACTACTCCCTCGCGCAGCTGCTCGCGGTCAAGGTCGGAAAGCAGCGATATATCGTAGTCTATCACCCTGTACGGAGCAGCGCTCTCTCCTTTGAATACTCCTATTCGACCGTTGTACTCCTTTACGATTATCTCCGCGGGAAGCAGCTCCGGTGCGCTGAACGATATCCGGCTCGCAACTTTCTGACGGTGAAGCGACTGCCCCAGCGTACATATCACTATGAATCCGGAAACGGTCAGCGCGGTCATAAGTATCAGATATATCCTCCTGTCGATTGCTCTTGCCATGATTTGCTCCCTCCTATGGAAAAACGTGTCAGCGGTTCAACTTACTTTGCTGAAATTATTACTTATATTATCAGCTTTTTTTGATGAATTATACAAATCTTTAAAAAAATCTTTGCAGACTATTAACAAACCGTTTCGGACGTGCTATAATATAAAATGTATAAATATCGCTATGATACTATTCAAGAAAGGAGCTTCACCGCATTCGCGGTGACCTGATACTATGACAGATAGAACCCCAAGAAGCGGTGCGCCTGCAAGACGTCCCGCGCCCGGACAGCGTCCGAGACCGGCTTCAATGCCGCCTCAGCGTCCCGACTCTGCACCAAGAAAAAATAACGGAAAGAAGAAAAAGAAGAAGAGCAAAGGCTTCGTCATAATGAAAAAGATCTTCTCGGCGATAGTCACTACCCTCCTCTCACTCTTCCTTATCATGGTCATAACCAGCACTATCGTTGCAACTGCTCTAACGATTTACGTGCTCGATTTCATGGAGGATTCAACCAGCATCACTCTCGCCGAGCTCGAATCCGGAAGCGATACCCACTTCTACGGAACCAAGCTCAACGAAAACGGCGAGGTCGAGCCCGTGCTCCTGAAAACGATACAGACCGACGTTCAGCGTATTCCGGTTACTATCGACAAGGTGCCGCAGCACGTCCGCAATGCCTTCGT
>DEDQ01000079.1:4751-12353 GCA_002350065.1 Ruminococcus flavefaciens | reverse complement strand
TCGCCCGCACGTAAGATACGTGAGATATTCGCGGCAATGCAGCTCGAGAAGACCTACTCCAAGGACGAGATACTCGAGGAATACCTCAACTATATCGGCTTCGGCGGCGAAATAAACGGTATACAGCTCGCATCTACACGTTACTTCGGTAAAAACGTCGAGGAGCTCACAGTCCCCGAGGCTGCCGTTCTCGCTGCGATACCGCAGAGCCCGCAGTATTACGGTCCTAAAATAGAGGAAAAGGACGAGGATGGAAATATCATCCTCGACGGCGAAGCTAACAACAAGATCCGTCAGCGCTACGTTCTGTGGCAGCTCTACAAGAACGGCGCTATCACCTACGATGAGTATCAGGAATACCTCAATACTAAGATACTCTACACCTTCTCTCCTGAATATAAGGAGCTCCACCCCGAGATAGACCTTCAGGAAATGGAATCCGAGCAGAACGCCTTTACTTGGGAACTCGACGCTCTTGTCCGCGAGGCTACCGACATCTTCATGAAGGAGTTCAACCTCGAAGACGAGGACGAAGCAAGAAAGCGCGTCTACAAGGGCGGCTACAACATCTACTCAACTACCGACCCTGAAATGCAGGCTTATGTTGAGGAGAAATTCCTCGATATCAACAATATCGTTGACGAAAACTTCGTAAAGCGCTGGGCTGACCTCGACGGCGACGGTCAGGCTGAGGAGCAGCTCCCGCATATCGCTTTCGTGGCTCTCCGCTACGACGGCTCAGTTATGTGTCAGGTCGGTGCTCTTGGTCCAAAGACAACTTCGCTCTCGACCAACTATGCTACCCGCGAGCCCCGTCAGATCGGTTCGACTATGAAGCCTGTCTCAACTTACGGTCTCGCTCTCGAATCTGACCATATCCACTGGGGTTCAAGCTACAAGAATGAGCCTATCATGACAGTCAACGGCAAGCCGTGGCCTACTAACTACACCGTCGACAGCTCGATATCCTCTTTCGGCGGCTCGTATAACATCTACTATATGCTCCAGCAGTCGTTCAATACCTGCCCTGCTAAGCTCTGTCAGGAGCTCACTCCTAAGGCTGTATTCAAATTCAGCACCGAAAAGCTCGGCATGAAGCTCGACCCCGACGACGAGGATTACTCTCCTCTTACCGTTGGTGCGCTCACATGGGGTATCACTCTCGAAAACCTCGTAAATGCTTACCTCCCCTACGGTAATCAGGGGATCTACAACGAGGCTCACATTATATCACGCATCGAGGACGCAAACCACAAGGTAATCTACTCCAACGACGGCAACCCCCGTGAAGCTGTTTCGGCTGAGACAGCATGGGTAATGAACCGTCTCCTCAAGAACGTTATCGACCACGGTACTGGTTACAATGCCCGCCTCAACAATAAGGTGCTCGTCGGCAAGACCGGTACTACCGATAACTGGTACGACCTCACCTTCGTCGGTCTTACCCGCGATTTCGCAAGCGGTATCACTATCGGATACAGAGAGTATAACGATAACCTCAAGCTTCCTACTTCGCTCCACTCGGCTGATATATGGAAAAATATCATCGGCGAATACGCTGATACTCATTTTGCGGATACTCCCGCAGACTTTGATAGAGTCGATTCCGTTATCGACGGTCCTATGTGTACGGCTACCGGCTGTATCGCAGGTCCTAACTGTCCTAAGGGCGTTACCGGATACTGGAAATCGACCAACGCTCCTCCCTGTCCCGGACATGGTTCAGCTCCTTCATCAAATGAGGACTCGACTGAGGGCGGCGGAAACGGAAACGGTGACAATAACGGCGGCAATGCCGGCGGCGACAACGGCAACGCAAATGCCGGCGGCGATAACGGCAACGCAAATGCCGGCGGCGATAACGGCGGTGCAAACGCCGGCGGCGATAACGGCGGCGCAAATGCCGGCGGCGGCGACAACGGCGGCGGAAATGCCGGCGGCGGCGACAACGGCGGCGGAAATGCCGGCGGCGGCGACGCTCCTGCTCCTCCTGCTGACGGCGGCGGAGAAGCTCAGTAATAACAAAAAGACCTGTTCGCATACAGCGGACAGGTCTTAGATTTAAAAGGAGATAAATATGGATAATAAACTCAGACTTTGCTGTCCCTGCCATTTCGGTCTGGAAAGCGTGCTGAAATACGAAATAACAAAAATAGGCGGTACTGACCTCTCTGTCAGCGACGGAAAAATAACCTTCTCCGGCGACGAGAATATCCTCGCAAGAGCTAATCTCTGCCTTTCAACTGCGGAAAGAGTCCTCATCGAGCTCATCGAATTCAGAGCCGAAACTTTCGAGGACCTCTTTCAAGGCGTCCGCTCCGTCGAGCTCGAACGCTTCATCGGTGTCGACGACGCTTTCCCCGTTAAGGGCTATTCCCTCAATTCGGCGCTCCACAGCGTTCCGGACTGCCAGTCTATCATCAAGAAAGCCGCTGTCGAAAGACTCAAGTCCAAGTACGGCGTGAGCTGGTTCAGCGAGAGCGGTCCAACGGTGCAGATAAAGTTCAGTATCCTCAAAGACGTTGTTACTCTATACCTCGACACGAGCGGAGTAGGGCTCCACAAGCGCGGATACAGGCGTAATTCCAATGCCGCCCCCATAAAGGAAACTCTCGCCGCAGGCATCATCGACCTCGCGCGTGTTCGTCCCGATTCTATCGTCTGCGACCCATTCTGCGGAAGCGGTACCCTACTCATCGAAGCCGCTATGAAGGCTCTGAAAATCCCCGTAGGCATAAACCGCCGCTTCGCCGCCGAGAAATGGGGCTCACTCGACCCGAAAATCTGGCAGGAGGAACGCAAACGCGCTATCGACGGCGTTGACCGCTCCGCTAATTTTCAGGCTTTCGGCTTCGATATCGACGACGCCGCTGTTGCTCTCACTCTCGACAACGCCCACAAAGCCGGCATAAAGTCGCGTATCAAAGTCGAGCAGGCTGATATCAACAAGTTCGTTCAGCCCGAGGATTCTATCGTTATCTGCAACCCTCCCTACGGTGAGAGACTTCTCGAGCTCCGCGAGGCTGAGGACATCTACCGACGCATGGGAAGAGTTCTCGGTAAGGGCGGCAGCCGTCAGAGCTATATAATTTCGCCGCATGAGCAGTTTGAGGACTTCTTCGGCGAAAAGGCTAAAAAACGCCGTAAGCTCTACAACGGCATGATAAAATGCCAGCTCTATATGTACTTCTGATGAAAAGAAGCTTTCTTCGCGAGCTCGCTGCTCTGCTCTATCCCTCGCGCTGTCCTGTCTGCGGAGAGGTGATAGGCGCTAACGACAGCTTCTGTCCCGAGTGCAGCGGCAAGCTCGTTCCTTACAATGACGATTTCAGCGTCGCGGGGAGCTCCGGCTTTACTGCCGCATACGAATACCGTCCCGAAATATCAGCCAGCATTATTATAATGAAGCGCGGTATCGTCGGCAACGCTCCGTTCGCATTCGGCGGTGCTCTCGCGGAACGTATACGAGAAGCCGGATTCGAGGCGGATATCATCGTGCCCGTTCCGATGTTCAGAAATGACCTTCAAAAACGCGGCGTGAACCAGTCTGAGCTCATCGCAAAGGAGCTGAGCCTGCGGCTCGGTATTCCGGTTTGCCGCAATGCCGTGAGAAAGGTCCGCTCCACTACGCAGCAGAAAGGACTCAGCAGGCAGGAACGCCTCGTCAATCTCAAGGGCGCTTTCGCTGTGAATGCTCCGGAGCTTATCGCCGGCAAGTCTGTAATAGTTGCGGACGACGTCTGCACGACCGGAAGCACTCTCGCTGAAATGACCGATATTCTCCTGAAAGCCGGCGCGAAAAAGGTGTACTGCGCCTGCTGCTGTAAAACTCCAAGAAAAGACAGCAACAACTCCCCGGCTTCTGCAAAATAACCTATGGAGGTAATTATTATGACTGACCACTCTGATAAAGCCTGTCAGCTCTTCGCTGAGGGAAGAAACTGCGCTCAGGCTGTTTTTGCCGCATTCTGCGACGTTACAGGGCTCGATGAGGAGCTCGCGCTCCGGCTCTCGTCCTCTTTCGGCGGAGGTATGGGTCGTATGCGCGAGGTCTGCGGTGCCTGCTCTGCGATGTTCATGGTCGCGGGTATCCTCTACGGATACAGCTCCGAGGACGATGACGCCTCCAAGGGCGCTCACTACAAGCGTATACAGCTCCTCGCCGGCGAATTCAAAAAAGAACATGAAACTATCATCTGCCGCGAGCTCCTGAAAGGGCTCAGCGTGACCTCGACTCCGCAGCCGGAAAAACGCACCGAAACATACTACAAAGCCCGCCCGTGTATCAGGTTTGTACGTACTGCGGCAGAGGTACTCGACAGATATATCGCCGAAAATCCGCCCGTAAAATAAAATTGAGAATCTTTCTCAAAAATACTTGACAACTGCTCCGAACTGTGGTATAATCATAAATCGAAATTGATAATCATTTTCAAGTTTATTATCCACAGGAGGATCTATCTATGTTCAGAAAAATTTTAGCTTCATCAGCTGCACTTGCTCTCGCTGTATCCGGACTTGCCGGCTGTTCATCTGCAAATGCCCATAACGATGACAAGCTCAGCGTTGTATGTACGGTATACCCTATTTATGACTGGACAAGACAGATAATCGGCTCTGACGCTGATGTTCAGCTCTCCTTCCTTCTCAACAGCGGCGCCGACCTCCACAACTATCAGCCTACTGCTGACGATATGATAACTATCTCTGACTGCGATGTATTCATCTACGTCGGCGGCGAATCTGATAAATGGGTGGATAATTGCCTGAAAGAAGCCCGCAACAAGGATATGGTCGTTATAGACCTCATGGATATCCTCGGCGACAGCAGTCTCCGCGAGGAAGAGCTCAAGGAGGGCATGGAGGCTGAGGAAGAAGAGGAAGAAGGCGAGGAGGAAGGTCCTGAGTACGATGAGCACATCTGGCTCTCGCTCAGAAATGCCGTTAAATGCGTTGAGGCTATCGACGAAAAACTCGAAGCTGCTGACGCTGATAACGCCGACACCTTCAAGGAGAATACCAGCGCTTACGTCGAAAAGCTCAATAAGCTCGACAGCGATTTCTCCGATATGACCGCTTCTGCAAAGAATAAGACCCTCATCTTCGGCGACCGCTTCCCATTCCGCTACCTCGTTGACGACTACGGTCTCGACTACTATGCCGCATTCATCGGCTGCTCGGCTGAAACTGAGGCAAGCTTCAAAACTATCGCTTTCCTCGCGGACAAGGCTGATGAGCTCGGCGCGGGCACTATCTTCACGATAGAGGGCTCTGACTGCTCTATCGCAAAATCTGTGGTCTCAAATACAAAGTCTAAAGACCAGAAGATAGTCAGCCTTTACTCTATGCAGTCTGTCCCCGAATACGATAAGGCGGACTGCTCATACTATAATTTCATGGAAAGAAACTATGACGCTATAAAAGAGGCTTTGAATTAAATGAATGATGCTTCACAAGTGTTCAGAAAAGAACAGATAATCTGCAAAAACGCCGCCCTCGGTTATGAGGACGGCATTGTCACCGAAAATCTCGATTTCACCGTTAACAGCGGTGATTATCTTTGTATCCTCGGCGAAAACGGCTCCGGCAAGAGCACTCTCATAAAGGCTCTGCTCGGACTAAAGCCACAGGTAAAGGGCGATATCTCTTGGGTGAACGGCTTCTCGTCTAAGGAGATAGGCTATCTGCCGCAGCAGACTCCCGTGCAGAAGGACTTCCCAGCTTCCGTCAGGGAAATCGTCCTCTCGGGCTGTCTCTCCAAGACAGGCTTCCGCCCGTTTTACAACGCAAAGGAGAAAACTCTCGCCGCCGAAAATATGGCAAGGCTCGGTATCTCTGACCTCGCCGGTCGCTGCTACCGCGACCTTTCCGGCGGTCAGCAGCAGAGAGTGCTGCTCGCAAGAGCGCTCTGCGCGACCGAGAAAATGCTCCTCCTCGATGAGCCGGTAACGGGTCTTGACCCCCACGCGCAGAATGACCTCTATGAACTGATATCCGACCTCAACAAGGAGGGTATCACGATTATTATGGTATCACATGATATCTCTTCGGCTGTCAAATACGCCAGCCATATCCTCCATATTGCGAAAAAGCAGCTGTTTTTCGGCACTAAGGAGGACTACCTCAACAGCAAGATCGGCAAGTCGTTCATAGAAACGGAGGCGGAAGAAAATGCCTGAGATAATCTCAAAGCTCCAGCTATACTTCTCTTACCCGTTCGTGAGAAACGCTTTCATAGTCGGAGTTCTTATCGCTATATGCTCTTCTCTGCTCGGCGTTACTCTCGTACTCAAGCGCTTCTCGTTCATCGGTGACGGTCTCTCTCACGTCGCTTTCGGCGCAATGGCTGTCGCTTCGGTAGTCGGACTCACCAACAATATGGCTCTCGTCCTGCCGATAACTATACTCGCGGCGATACTGCTCCTGCGGACGGGACAGAATACCAAGATAAAGGGCGATGCGGCTGTCGCGATGATATCCGTAGGTACTCTCGCTGTCGGCTATATGCTCATGAATCTGTTCCCCACTTCCTCTAATATAAGCTCGGACGTGTGCAGTACCCTCTTCGGCTCGACTCTTATTCTCACGCTTACCTCGTTCGATGTGTGGCTCTGCATTATCATGGCTGTCATCGTTATCACCATGTTCATCGTCTTTTACAATAAGATATTCAGCGTTACCTTTGACGAGAGCTTCTCTAAGGCGACAGGTATCAACTCGGACGCATATAACCTGCTTATCGCTATAATCACTGCCTTTATCATCGTCCTTGCAATGAACCTCGTAGGCTCTCTGCTCATATCTGCGCTCATCATCTTCCCTGCTCTGTCGGCTATGCGCCTTTTCAAGAGCTTCCGCGGCGTTATCATCTGCTCGGCTATTATCTCAGTGATATGCGCTGCTGTCGGTATCATCATCTCGATACTCGCTTCAACTCCCGTCGGCTCGACAATCGTCTCAGCCGATATCACTGTTTTCTTCATTTTCTGGATAATATCGGCATTCACAGGGAGGTCAAGAGCATGAAAAAAATTATTGCCGCTTTTTCTGCTGCGACTCTGCTCGCGTTGAGCGGCTGCGGCGATACTTCAACTGTTGACCGCATCGCAGAGGAAAACGCTCCAGCTTCGTCTTCGGAGCCGACAAAGTCCCCTGCTGAGCTCGCCGAGCCTGAGACTTCCACTCAGGCTGAAACTCAGCCAATAAGCGTTTCCGATGAGGAAATGCTCGACCTCTCGGCAATGAGCGCAAGCGTAGTTTACGGTCAGGTATTCGATATGGTAAATAATCCCTATGACTACACGGGAAGAATGATTAAAGCCAAGAGCCCTTTCGCCTATTATCAGGACCCCGCAACGAATAAGGAATACTTCGCAGTCCTTATCACCGACGCTATGGCTTGCTGTAGTCAGGGCATCGAATTCGTCCTCGACGGCGATAAAAAATATCCCGATGACTACCCCGAAATAAACGAGGAGATAACCGTCACCGGTGTATTCAACTTCTATACGGAGGGCACAAACAAATACTGCCAGCTCCTAAATGCTCAGATAGTGAACGATTAAGCTTCAAAGCTCAGTTTTTAGAGTGCTTCCCTTAGCG
>DEDQ01000079.1:0-4703 GCA_002350065.1 Ruminococcus flavefaciens | reverse complement strand
ACCGCCAAAGGGGGCTCCCCTTACTGAGCTTTTTTGTTGCATTTTCGTAAAAACAATGATATAATTATGTCATCGGAGGACGAAATTATGGACAAGAAGAAAAAACTGCTGATTTTCGCCGCGGCGGCTGTCGCGCTGAATATAGTCATGAACCTGCTCGGCAATCACCTCGAGACCGAATACTATACGGTCAGCTCTGCAAAGGTCGATAAACCGGTGCGTATCGCCTTTATCTCTGACCTGCACAACTGCAAATACGGCGGTAAGGACAATTCCAAGCTCTGGGAGGCGGTTCAGGAGGCTGAGCCCGATATCGTCCTTTTCGGCGGCGATGTCATAGACTTCCACGGCGGAACAACTACCGCTCTCCGGCTTATGGGCAAGGCTTCGGAAAAATATCCGTGTACCTATTCGCCCGGAAACCATGAGTATATGCGCGATGACTACGAGAGATTCTTCTCGGCGGTACGCTCTGCCGGCGGCAAAGCAAGCATAGGCGTCGCGGAAGGAAGCTCTGACGATATTATTGCAAACGGTCAGGCTGTCCGCGTCTGCGGAGTCTCTGACGCGGAGGGCAGACCAGATAAGCTTGAAAACTGCTATATCAGTCTTGATAAGCCCTTCAGATACGAAACAGAACGTCCGGAAACGTACAATATTCTGCTCCTGCACCAGCCGGAACAGCTTGATACTGTGACGAAGGAGCGTGCCAATTATGATAAAGGCTTTGACCTCGTCCTCTCCGGTCACGCTCACGGCGGTCAGTGGCGAATTCCTAAGCTCCTCGAGCAGGGACTCTACGCTCCCGACCAAGGCATTTTTCCCGATTTTACCAACGGTGAGCGAAGCTATGGCGGTACGGTACAGATCGTCAGCCGCGGTCTTGCAAAGCCTCCGCGAATGATATTTATACCGCGTATTTTTAACCGTCCCGAGCTCTCGGTAATCGACATTGTTCCCGCTGAGCAATAAATGACGTGTAACAATTTAGGTAGTCGATGGCTGTTGGACGTTTGCGTAATTGCCCCATACTACAAATGTGAAGTCTGTCAAGACCGCAAAAATAATTATTCACCATTAATAAAGTATACAGAAAATACTATGCCCGATTTCGTTAATTTTATAATATGAACACTTGTAATTCTGCGGGTAAAATGTTATAATGTAAAGTGACCCTTTATAGGGAAATGACACGAAAAAGAACAAAAGGAGCCGGGCTTTTCGCCCGCAGAAAGAGAAATATGGAAAAAAAATACGAAAACACTGCTCCCGCTGAAGATATCATCTGCGGCAGGAATCCGGTGATAGAGGCGCTCAAGTCCGGAGCTAACCTCGATACTATCTACATAGACGGCTCCGGCGGAAGCCTTAACCTTATCCGCAGGCTTGCCAAGGAAAACGGCATCGTCGTCAAGGACGCTATCGACGCCAAGCTTTCAAAGCTCTCCGGCGGCGCTTCTCATCAGGGCGTTGTCGCTGTCGGTGCCTGCGGCGAATACGTCAGCCTCGACGATATCCTCGCTGTTTCTGAGAAAAAGGGCACTCCCCCCTTCATCATCATCTGCGATGAGATAGAAGACCCCCACAACCTCGGCGCTATTATCCGTACTGCCGAGACCTCCGGCGCTGACGGCGTTATTATCCCAAAACGCAGGAGCGCCGGTCTAAACGCTACCGTATTCAAGACCTCGGCTGGCGCGGCAAGCTATGTTCCCGTTGCGAGAGTTTCCAACCTCGCCTCCGCAATTGACGAGCTCAAGGAGCGCGGCGTTTGGATATACGGCACTGACGCCTCCGGAAACGATTACACTTCTACCGATTTTACCGGAAGCTGCGGTCTCGTTATCGGCTCGGAGGGCTTCGGCATCAGCAAGCTTATCCAGAAAAAATGTGACTTCATGGTCAAACTCCCCATGCTCGGCAGGATAAATTCCCTCAACGCTTCCGTTGCTGCCGGAATTTTCATGTACGAGGTGCTCCGCCAGCGCAATGCCGGCTCGCAAGGAGGTAGCAATGCCTGAACAGAAATTCTCTGTCGAGGATATTCTTAAAGAGTATTCCGCCGGCAATGACGATTCCTCCGCTCACATCGACAGATTGGACGCCCAGAAAGTCATAAATACGACCCTGCCAGACCCGGTAAAACAGCCTCCCGCGCCCAAGCCGACAGCAGTCTCACACGAGCGGCGCGAGCTCTTCGATGAGCCCGCTGAAAAGCCTGCTCCTGCGGACGAATTCAAGCCTGCTGACCTCTCGCGCAAAACTACCGGATTCGCCGGAAATGAAGGGCTGAGCGAGGTTAAAACGGAAACTCCTGCGATAACCTATTCCGCGGACGAGATAGCTCCTATGGGAGAAACTCCGAGAATAAGGCGTATGTCAGATTCCACAAGAGCCCGCGAGGCTGAACGTCAGAAAAAGAAAAAGAAACGCGGTCAGCGCAAAAAAGCTTCCTATACCTACAGCAAGGAAACTCCCGATGGCGAGTATATGTACACTCCGCCGGAGTTCAAAAAGAAAAAACGCACCCGACGTGAGATACTCAGCGAGATAGAAGCTCCGGAGGGCAAGAAGTATATCACCGATATCGTTCCCTCGCCTGACGCTGTTGAAGCCTCAAAGCCCGTGATACCGGCTCCGCGCGCTGAAATGACAAGCATAAACCTCAGCGAGCGTCAGGAGGTCGAAGCCGGCGCCCTCGACGTCCATATCACTCAGGACGCCGATGAGGTAACACGTATCAAGTCCAAGAGCCAGCGCACCAAGCGCATCGTCGATTTCAACTACTACGGCGACGTTCAGGACGTTGGACGCGATATCTACGAGCTGAAAAATATCATCTCTACAAGGACTGCCGTGCTCGGAATGACGGCTTTCCTGAGTATGTATATCACTGTTTGCAGCCGCTTCGGACTGCCGATACTCGACTTTCTGCGAATAGAGAATATCAACACCTACCTCATCGCTCACCTTGTACTCGGAGTCCTTGCGGTACTATATTCGCTCCCCGTCATCACCAAGGGCATGAAAAACCTCTTCGCTTTCAAGGCGGACAGCGATTCGCTCACCGCAGTTACCGCGCTTGTATGCCTCCTTTCGGTAATTACCGCCTTCCTGCGCAAGGATATGGCTCAGAAGGAGCTCATACACATCTATATGCCAGTCGGCATATTCGCGATGCTTACCAACTCGATAGGCAAGCTCCTGATAATCAAACGCGCTCAGCGCAATTTCAGATTCGTCTCGCAGAATTTCGACCGTCACGCCGTCGTTTACGTCAAGGACGAGGAACGCGCTGAACGCCTTACCCGCGGTACTCTCGGAGATTTCCCGATACTCGCGGCAATGCGCAGGACCGACTTCCTTACCGATTTCCTGCGCTATTCCTACTCCGCCGATATCACTGACGCCTACTGCCGGAAATCTGTTCCGCTGTGCATCATCGCTTCGGCACTCGTTTCCGCCTTCCTGACATTCTTCCGGACAGGCTCATTCTTCAAGACCAGCTCCCTCGCATTCGGCTTCTCGATATTCAGTATGCTGATATGCGCCTGCTCGTGTATCGCTCTGCCCTTCGTTGCGAATATCCCACTTGAAAAGATATCCAATATCACTCTCAAGAACAAGGGCATTCTCCTCGGCTATCAGAGCGTTGACGATCTCTATGATACAAATTCTATGCTCGTCGAGAGCAATACTCTCTTCCCCGAGAATACTGTACGTCTCGGCGGAATAAAGGTATTCTCGAATACAAAGCTCGATGAAGCGCTCCTCGATGCGGCAAGTCTCACTCATCATGCGGGAAGCGTGCTCCAGCAGCTCTTCACCGACGTTATCGCCGGCAAGGAGGCTCTGCTCTATCCTATCGAGAACTTCTCAATAGAAGAGGAGCTCGGACTCTGCGGCTGGATAAACAACCGCCGCATCCTCCTCGGAAACCGCGAGCTCATGACAAGCCATAACATCGAGGGTATCCCCTCAAAGGCTCAGGAGGCTGAATACTCCGAGGGGCGTGACCCGCTCTATCTCTCGATTTCAGGCAATCTTGCGGCTATGTTCGTTGTTGACGTAGTCCCCGACAGAAATGTCAAGAAGTGGAGCGCAAAGCTCGTCAGGAAAAAAGTCTTTCTCATCGTCAAGAGCACCGACCACTTCATCACTCAGGCAAGCATTTGCAAGTATTACGGTATCCCCAACGGCATGGTGAGAGTTATCCCCAAGCGCCTGTATGAGGACTTCGACGCCGAGACAAAAAAGGCTGTCCGCCTGAGCGCTTCCATGGCTTGTACAGGAAGATTCTCCTCGTTTGCCCAGCTCATACTCGGCATAAAGGCGATACATTCCTCTGCAACGACCGGTCTTATCGTCCAGACCGCTTCAATACTGCTCGGATTCGGTCTTTCGATGATGCTCATCCTATCAAAGGCTTTCGAGTTCGATTACATCTATATGTCGGCAACTGCAATGCTGATATATAACCTCGTCTGCGCCGGTCTTACCTATTTTGCCGTCAGCAGAAGCAAGATATAAACCTACGGACCTGCGTCTGCTTCGCATTGAGCAGGCTCGGGTCCTTTGATTTGCGAAAGGAGTGACAAAATGTCCGACAGAAATAAAAACGGACATCGCAGCAATTACGATGACCAGAACACACGCACTACATATATCCCCCATGAAGTGAGGGAGCAATACCGTCCCGAGGG
>DEDQ01000064.1:4446-5219 GCA_002350065.1 Ruminococcus flavefaciens | reverse complement strand
ATACCGCAGATACCCTCTACGCAGCCGACCATAACAGTCGATGCAGTACCTGTGAGCCAGTGAACGTGCGAACGTCCCTCGTAGGGTGAAGCCTTCGACTCTGTGAACTGACCGTGAACATACGGCTCCATTACACGTATCTCAGCCTTGTCGTTCATAGCGGCAGGCGAGCTCTCGAGGAAGTACTCGAATGCGCGGTCGCCGTGACCGAGGAGAGCCTCAGCGAGTATCAGCCAGCCCTGTGACTGCGAGAAGATACCGCCGTTTTCCTTTGTATCGAGGTTGAACACCTGCATGAGAGCGCCCTTGAAGTGGTGGTACTTGTAAGGCGGCTCGAGGAGCTTAGCACCGTAAGGAGTATTGAGAATATCGTGAACGCTGTTCATAGCCTTTTCAGCCTGTTCCTCAGAAGCGAAGCGTGAGATAACAGACCAGCTCTGCGGATTGAGCCACATATTAGCCTCGGGGTCCTTCTTAGCGCCTACGACAATGCCGTTGTCGCGGATACCGCGGATAAAGCGGTCCTCGTCCCAGCACTTGCCGAGAGCGTCAGCGAGCTTAGCCTTAACGCCGTCGAGGTAAGCGATGTATTCGCTGTCGCCGCGGAGCTCTGCGAGCTCCTTCATAACGTTCATAGCGTAGTAGAGCTGGAATGCAACGAAAGTAGATTCGCCCTGTGCGCCGAGACGGAGACAGTCGTTCCAGTCAGCGTGGAGACCGGCAGGCATATCGTGAGCACCGAGACGCTCCATAGAGAAGCGGATAGCGTTCTT
>DEDQ01000064.1:475-4365 GCA_002350065.1 Ruminococcus flavefaciens | reverse complement strand
GCCTTGTTGCCGCTTTCGCCGAGGTACTTGACGATAGTCGGGAAGAGCCAGAGAGCGTCGTCAGCGCGGTAGGAGGGGTGACCCGTCTCCTTAGCGTAAACGCTGTGCTCGTCGTTCTCGTCGGGGCAGGTCTCGTGACCTGCGTTGTGAGTGAACTTTACAAGCGGGAGTCCGCCGCCGTTGCTGACCTGAGCGGAGAGCATGAAGCGTATCTTATCGGCAGCCATTTCGGGGGCAAGGTGAATGATACCCTGAATATCCTGAACTGTATCGCGGTAGCCGTAGCCGTTGCGGAGTCCGCAGTAGATGAATGAAGCCGCTCTTGACCAGATGAAAGTGATGAAGCAC
The DNA here is from genome assembly GCA_002350065.1 of Ruminococcus flavefaciens. Taxonomy (GTDB): domain Bacteria; phylum Bacillota; class Clostridia; order Oscillospirales; family Ruminococcaceae; genus Ruminococcus; species Ruminococcus flavefaciens_N. The sequence goes on along the minus strand of DEDQ01000064.1, from coordinate 4,017 downwards.
TGGTAAGCGTTCCAAACGTTTATCATATTATTGAACTCATCGGAGGGAGTCTCTACCTGGAAATTGGAGAGAAGTCCGTGCCAGTGGTCCTTGAGCTGCTTTACCTCAGCGTCGACCTTGCCGGCAGCCTTGTACTCGTCAAGGATAACAGCAGCCTCAGCGCTGTTGCGCTGACCCATAATGTAGATGAATTCCTTTGTCTCGCCGGGAGCAAGAGTTATATCGCTCTGAAGAGCTCCGCAGGAGTTGGAGTTGTAGTTCATAACGCCGTCGCACTTGCCGGATTCTACAGCGATAGGATTCGAGAAAGTTCTGTATGGTCCGATGAAGTTGCTGAGCGAGCCGTTATAGCCTGTTACAGGCTGACCAACCATGCCGAAGAAGCGCTCCTGATGATTCGAGCCAGTCTCGTCGAAACCGGTATTCTCGTTCATATGCTGGATAATGCGGTTCTCCTCGAAGCTTGTACGCGTAATGAAGAGCGTATACTGGAGGTTGACCTGGTCCTGCTCATAGTTGGGCTCGTTTGTGAACTCGACCATACCGTAAACGGAGAGCTTTCTCTCCTTGTCGGAAGCGTTAGTCACCTTTGCGCGCCAAACCTCGTATGTCTTGCCATAGGGAACGTAGTATGTCACCTCAGACTTTATGCCTGTGTACTCAGCCGAGATGATCGTATATGCAGTACCGTGGCGGCACTCGCTCTTGTACTTGTCAAGGGGCTTGCCTACGGGCTGCCATGAAGCCGACCAGTAGTCGTTAGCCTCGTTGTCGCGGATATAGATATAGCGTCCGGGAAGAGCCATATCGGAGTTGAAACGGAAACGTGAGATACGTCCGTTAGCGCCCGACTTAACAAAGCTGTAGCCGGCAGCGTTATTGGATATCATAGCGCCGTATTCGGGGTCGCCGAGGTAGTTTGCCCAGGGCGCGGGAGTAGCGGGGTCTGTGATGACGTACTCCTTATTTTCAAGGTCGAAATGTCCGTATTTCATAACTTTTAACTCCTAACTCAAGTGCTGAATGCAGAAAAAGCGCATAAAGCAGATATTACATAAAGATTATATCATCTTTTCGCCATTAATGCAAGGGTTTTTCACAAAAATACTCTGCTCATTTTAATGCATAACGAGCGAGTATACGCTCCCGCAGACAGATACTCTAAAAATACCGCAAAAGCCGACCTCTTAATTACGCATTATGCATTATTTATAAGGCTTTAAAAAATATAGTTGCTATTTTTTTTAATATGTGATATAATGTTATATATACACCTTCAAAGAGGAGGCGGACTTATGGAGTTTCTACTCGTACTGGCAGTTATCATCGTCATATGCAAGATACTCGGAGTAAGCAACGAGATGATAGTCGCAGGCGGACTTGTTCTCATCGAGCTCACGATAATCGCAATGATGCTCCTGTTTGCGTACTGCTGTGTGCGTATGATTTTCACCAAGAGGAAGAAAGCCCGCTTCACACGGATAGACAGGGTAAAAAGCGGCAGATACAAGGTCGCCTTCTACATCGTTGACGACGTGGAATACCCCTGCATTTTCCCCAGCGAGGTCATACTCAACGACAAAATGTACCGCACCGACAGGGAATACCACGTACTGTTCAGCAAAAGCATGAAAAAGGTCTTTGACATATACACCGTGATAACCTGCATAACCGGCTTTATAGCAAGTGCCGCCGCCGTCTTTATGACGATGCAGGTAGTAGCGTTTATGGAGTTGTTTTAAAGGAGAGATAGCATGGACGAATACAACTGCTCAGAGCACAAGGTCCATCAGGATATAATCGAAAAAGTCGCCAAGGTGATGCCCGACGACGCCGTCCTCTGCGACGCGGCGGAGCTCCTGAAAGTATTCGGCGACCCTACAAGGATACGTATAATATTCGTACTCGGACAGAGCGAGATGTGCGTATGTGATATCGCAAATCTGCTTGGCATGACCCAGTCAGCTATCTCGCACCAGCTCAGGGTCCTCAAGCAGGCGCGTCTCGTCAATTCCAGACGCGACGGCAAAACCATTTATTATTCCCTCTGCGACGACCATGTACAGCGCATTTTCTACTGCGCAATGGAGCACGTAATGGAATAGCCTTTCAGATACAAAACATATTCACAGAACATTAAAATAACATGACTAAAAACATAACACTATCCCTGCTAAAATATGCTAAAATATAATATATGTATAACCCTTCTGGAGGTGATTGAGTGAACGACGATAACCGTGATGATATCAGGACTGTCATCAATGTTATTGATGAGTTTGATTATTCCACTCAGACCGACGATTACAATGACGAATTCAAAAAATGGCGGCGCACCAAAAACAACCGCTTTGCATTCAGCTTTCAGACAAACAAAAACGAAAAAGTTTACATAGACGGAAAAGGCTTTGTTGCAAATTCAGCTCTTGACGACGAAAAAGAAGTCCTCACCCGAATATTCGGAGTTATAGGCATGGCAGGACTTCTATGGATGCTGTCATACCACATAATAGCCAAGCTCGGCATCGCAGCCTTCACGCTGCTCGGATTCGATATCCACAACGACTTCTTCAGCTCCACTATCTACGGCGGCAGCACAGAAATAGCCGCAGCGCTGATAGCCGTGCCGCTCATTCAGATAATTATCCCGTTATTGTATGTACATTTCAGATTCAGGCTCCCCGGCAAGGTAGAGTTCATGAGCCACCTGCACAATAATTTCGCGATGTTCGGAGCTATAGCAATGACGCTTATAATATGCACGGCAGTAGCCCTCCCGACCGCGTATTCGAGCGATTCCAAGGAGGTATACGATTACTTCACAAGCGTAAACGCAGACGTTTCCGTATGGGACCAGTCGGAATTCGTGATATACACGGTCTTCGACGTCGTGATAATGTCAGTGCTCACTCAGATGTTCTTCTGCGGAGCCATGTTTGCTGTACTGAGGCAGTTCGGCGACCCGTTCGCAATATTCATGACCGCGCTGACCGCCGGTCTGCTCTCGCAGGATTTTTCCGAGATACCGGTAAATATGATGATAGGTCTCGTTGCGGCATACGGAATGGTGAGCAGCGGAACTATCCTTACGGCAATATCGGTCAGCATGGTGTATAAGATGTACAACCTTGCAATCCTCGTGATAGAGACCGACCCGACCGAGAAAATGCCTCTTACGCGAAACATATTCATGATAATAATGCTGTTTGCCGGCATCATCATCTTTACGGTCTACTGGTTCGCGTGCGTGAGAAAGAAGCGCAACGGCATCGCAGGATTCAGCTCAGAGTTTACAACGTGGAAGCGATTCGTCCACAGCGTAAAGACCTTCCCGTATTCGGCAGTAGCGCTGGTATGTCTCGCATATGCGGCAGTGGGGCTGGCGCGATGACGGACAGATTCATGGAAAGAGCGCTCGAGCTCGCAAGGCTCGCCGGCGATGAGGGAGAAGTCCCCGTCGGAGCAGTAGTCGTGAAAAAGACTACCGGAGAGATAGTCGGCGAAGGCAGGAACAGACGTGAGGGAGCCAAAAACGCTCTCGC
>DEDQ01000064.1:0-342 GCA_002350065.1 Ruminococcus flavefaciens | reverse complement strand
AACTCACGCATCGACAACGTATATTTCGGAGCATACGACTTCAAAAGCGGCTCAGCCGTATCGGTGCAGAAGATGTTCGAGTACCCCTACAACTACAAGCCGGAGGTCATCGGCGGCGTAATGGAAGAGGAATGTTCGGCTCTGCTGACGGATTTTTTCCGGAAATTAAGGCTCAGGCGGAAAATGATGAAATAAAAAAGCCCTAAAGAAGCGTTTGTTTCTTTAGGGCTTCTTAGCGAATAATGAAAGGTATCGCCTTACAGCAATTTTTAAATTGTCCGCATAAGCGGACACATTAATTATCCATTCTAAATTCTCAATTCTCCATTCACTTCATAAGTA
>DEDQ01000006.1:12319-18622 GCA_002350065.1 Ruminococcus flavefaciens | reverse complement strand
TCGAGGATAGCGATGAGGCTTACCTCGGGGATATCAAGTCCCTCACGCAGGAGGTTGATTCCGACAAGGACGTCAAATACTCCGTTTCGGAGGTCTTTTATCAGCTCCATACGCTCGATTGTGTCGATGTCGTGGTGCAGATAGCGCACCTTCACGCCGAGGTTTTCATAGTACGAGCTGAGGTCCTCAGCCATTTTTTTCGTGAGAGTCGTTACAAGCACACGCTCATGCCGCTCGACGCGGGTGTTTATCTCAGAGAGCAGGTCGTCTACCTGTCCCTGCGTCGGCTTGACGATTATCTCAGGGTCGACAAGTCCGGTCGGACGAATGAGCTGCTCGACTATCGTACCGGTCTTTTCGCGCTCTATCTGTCCCGGAGTTGCGCTGACGTATATCGCCTGATGAATATGAGCGTTGAACTCGTCAAAATTGAGCGGTCGGTTGTCCATAGCGCTCGGCAGACGGAATCCGTAATCGACGAGAGTCGTCTTGCGGGCGCGGTCTCCGGCGTACATAGCCCTTACCTGCGGGAGCGTCACATGGCTCTCATCGACGATGAGGAGGAAGTCCTCGGGGAAGTGGTCCATGAGCGTGAGGGGAGTGCTTCCCGGCGGACGTCCCGCGAGAATGCGCGAGTAGTTCTCGACTCCGGAGCAGTAGCCGACTTCGCGTATCATCTCCATATCGTAGTGTGTGCGCTGTTCGATGCGCTGTGCCTCGATGAGCTTGTTCTCTTTCTGGAAGTAGTCTATCCTCTCGGCGAGCTCGCGGTCTATCTCTTTGAGCGCGGATTCGAGCTTGTCATCGCCGACAACATAGTGCGAAGCCGGAAAAATAGCCGCATGAGAGACTGTCGCCTTGACTTCTCCGGTTACGACGTTTATCTCGGAGATGCGGTCTATCTCGTCGCCGAAGTATTCGACTCTGACCGCGGTATCGCTCGACATGGCGGGGAATATCTCCACAACATCACCCCTCACACGGAAGCGGTTGCGCTCGAATGCAATATCGTTGCGCTCGTAGCGTATGCGGACGAGCTCCTCGATGAGCTGGTCGCGTGGCTTTTCGGCTCCCTGACGGATAGAGACGCACATCGAGCGGTACTCATCGGGGCTTCCGAGAGAGTATATACACGAGACGCTGGCAACGATGATAACGTCGCTTCGCTCGGCGAGAGCCGTTGTCGCGGAGTGGCGGAGCTTGTCAATCTCGTCATTTATTGACGAGTCCTTTTCGATGTAGCTGTCGGTGCTCGGGACGTAAGCCTCGGGCTGGTAGTAATCGTAGTATGAGACAAAGTATTCGACTGCGTTGTCGGGGAAAAACTCGCGAAACTCCGAGCAGAGCTGTGCCGCGAGTATCTTATTGTGGGCGAGGACGAGAGTTGGTTTGTTCACGCGGGCTATGACATTCGCCATTGTGAAGGTCTTTCCCGAGCCGGTAACGCCGAGGAGTATCTGCTCCTTCTCGCCTGACTCTATACCCTTAACGAGCCTGTCAATAGCCTCCGGCTGGTCGCCGGCGGGCGCGTAATCAGAGTGAAGAACAAAATGGTCCATAATAACCTCCGTTGCAAACTGAGATACAACTATTATACCACAATAGTTTTAAAATAGCAAGAACAAATTTTCGCTTTATTTGCTCTTTTTGTGGCAGAGCTGATAAAATGCCACCGCTGATGCCGCCGCTACGTTGAGAGAATCCACCTCATGTGACATCGGTATGCAGACAGTATAGTCGCACGCGGAGATAGTTTCCGCCGCGAGACCGTCACCTTCGGCTCCGAGGATAATTGCGAGCTTTTCCTCGTCGTTGAGCTTTTCGTCGTCGATGTCCACTGAATCCGCTTCGAGAGCCATTGCCGCAGTCCTGAATCCGAGCTCATGCAGAAGCGTGATATCAGCGGTCTGAGTGCTCATGTAAGTCCACGGCACCTGAAAGACAGTCCCCATGCTCACGCGCGAGGAGCGTCTGTACAGCGGGTCGGAGCAGGTATCGCTCAGCAGGACTGCATCAACTCCGAGAGCCGCCGCCGAGCGGAAGATAGCTCCTACGTTTGTGGGATTGACCACGTTTTCGAGGACTGCTATACGCCGTGCGTCCCTGCACAGCTCAGCGGGCGAGGGGAGCGCTCTGCGGCGCATTGCACATATAGCTCCGCGAATGAGCCTGAAGCCGGTCACTTCCACTATTACGGCGCTGTCTCCGGTGTATACGGGGACCTTTGCCTCAGCTATCACTCCGGCGGCTTCACCTTCTATATCAGACCGCTCGCAGAGTATGGATATCGGTTCGTAGCCTCTGCGGAGCGCCCTTTCGATGACCTTGGGGCTCTCGGCGAGGAATACTCCATCGTCGGGCTCGTAATAATGCAGGAGCTGAGCCTCGTGCATCTGCCGGTACATATCGAGCTCCGGCGCATTTATGTCATTTATCTCGATTATTTCAGCCATATTATCACCTTCCTTTGAAATTATACCATATTTTTTCATGTTTAGCAACGGCGCCGCGGATATTTCAGACTCGGCGTCCTTGTCTCAATAAGAATTGAGACAGAGTTGAGGTTGAGTTGAGGTTAGGGGAATATAATGACATTGTAAAATCTTCCAAGGAGGAAAGTATATGCTCGAACTGAAAGGCATTAAAAAGGATTACCTTGCCGGCGAGAACACTGTTCACGCGCTGAAAGGTATCGACCTCAGCTTCAGAAAATCAGAATTTGTCGCAATACTCGGACCTTCCGGCTGCGGCAAGACTACAATGCTCAACATCATCGGCGGACTCGACCAGTATACCGAGGGCGACCTCGTCATCAACGGACGTTCCACCAAGGAGTACAAGGACAGAGACTGGGACGCTTACAGAAACCACTCTATCGGCTTTGTTTTCCAGAGCTATAACCTTATCCCGCATCAGACCGTTCTTCAGAACGTCGAGCTCGCACTGACGCTCTCAGGCGTTTCAAAGTCTGAACGCCGCGAACGCGCTAAGAAGGCTCTCGAGCAGGTAGGGCTCGGAAATCAGTTCCACAAGCGCCCGTCAGAGATGTCCGGCGGTCAGATGCAGCGTGTCGCTATCGCACGTGCTATCGTTAACGACCCCGATATTATCCTCGCTGATGAGCCTACAGGCGCTCTCGATACCAAGACCAGCGAGCAGGTAATGGATATCCTCAAGGATATCTCCAAAGACCGTCTCGTTATCATGGTAACTCACAACCCTGAGCTCGCAGAGCAGTATTCCACTCGTATCGTCCGTATGCTCGACGGCGTTATTCAGGAGGATTCCTCTCCGCTCACCGAGAAGGAGATTCAAATGGAGGAGGTCCGCGACAAGAACGCTCAGGACGAAGCGGCTTCCAACAAGAAGAAAAAGCCTTCGATGTCGTTTGCTACATCGCTCGGACTTTCTATGAAGAATCTCTTCACCAAGAAGGGCAGAACTATGCTCACTTCCTTTGCCGGAAGTATCGGTATCATCGGTATTGCCCTTATCTATGCGGTATCTCAGGGCTTCCAGAACTACATCAACGCGATACAGGAGGAAACTCTTTCCTCATATCCGCTCTCTATCATGCAGACGAATACCGACCTCTCTGCTATCATGGAGACCTTCATGAAGCTCGGCAACGGCGATATCGACCACGACAAGGACGCCGTTTACAAGCGCTCTGCCGTTTATGAGATAGTAAATGCTTTCAACGACAAGGAGCATTCACAGAACGACCTCAAGTCCTTCAAGGCTTTCATCGATGAGCAGGACGCTGATGTGAATTCAAAGCTCCATGGTGCTCTCAACGGCGTACAGTATGCATACGATTACGATATGCTCGTCTATACCAAAAATGCTGACGGAGACATAATCATATCCGACGCTCAGCAGCTTATGACAGATCTCATGGCTGAGAGCATGAACGTTGATATGTCTGCAATGTCAGGAGCAGGAAGCGGCTCTATGATGGGCTCAATGATGGGCGACAGCATGCAGATGAAGCTGTGGCAGGAAATGCTCGCCGGCGACGACGGAAAGCTCGTGAGCCCGCTCATCGAGAAGCAGTACGACGTCGTTTACGGTTCGTGGCCTAACAGCTACGATGAGGTAGTGCTCGTCCTCGACTCCAACAACGAGCTCAATGACGTTGCACTCTACGCTCTCGGACTTGAAAAGAAGGAAGAGATCGATGAGATCATGAAAGCTGCTATGGACGGCGAAACAAAGGTCGAATTCAAGCAGACTTCATGGAGCTATGAGGATATCTGCAAATCAACATACAGAGTCGTTCTCAATTCAGACTGCTATCAGCTTGACAAGGCTACCGGCAATTATACCGACCTCCGCGATACAGAGGCCGGTCTCACATACCTCTACGACAACGGTATCGACATCAAGGTAAGCGGAATTATCCGTCCGAACAAGGATTCCAAAGCGGCAATGCTCACAGGTGCTATCGGCTATACCAAGGACCTCACAGAGTATATCATCAACAATTCACACGATGCTGACGTTATAAAGGCTCAGCTCGCCAACGAGGACAAGGACGTTATATCCGGTCTTCCTTTCAAGCCTGCCGCAGGAACTCTCACAGACGAGGAAAAGGAAAAACTCTTCCGCACATATATCAGCTCAATGAATGATACTGAAAAGGCTTCGTTCTATGTTCAGCTCATGTCTACTCCCGACGGGGATATGCTCGAGCAGATGACCTCAGAGGCTATGAAGGACATCAAGCGCGAGGACATGGAAACAGCACTTATCCAGATGCTCTCACAGCAGATGGGCGTAGGCGAGGACGAGATAAAGGGATATCTCTCCAAGATGAGCGACGAGGACCTCAGGTCTGCTTATACAAGCGGCGTTCAGGAGCAGATAAAGGCTCAGTATGCACAGCAGGTAATGGGTCAGATAGGTTCTATGACGCCCGAGCAGATGCTTGCCGCACTTGATATGCTCCTTGATACTCTCACTCCCAAGCAGTTTGCATATTTCTATGATGAAACTGTCGAGTTCTCTACCTCAACATACGAGGACAATCTCAGAAAAATGGGCTATATTGACCTTGCTGAGCCTTCGATGATAAACCTCTTTGCAAATTCATTCGAGAACAAGGACGTCATCGAGGACGTTATCTCCGAATACAACGAGGGCAAGGACGAGCTCGCACAGATAAAGTATACTGACTACATCGGTCTCATGATGAGCAGTATCACTACTATCATCAATGCTATCACTTATGTTCTCATCGCGTTTGTAAGTATCTCACTTATCGTTTCCTCGATAATGATTGGCGTTATCACGCTCATATCCGTTCAGGAGCGTACTAAGGAGATAGGTATCCTCCGTGCTATCGGAGCTTCAAAGCGCAACGTAAGCAATATGTTCAACGCAGAGACGATGCTCATCGGCTTCACGTCAGGACTTCTCGGAGTTATCGTGTCGTGGCTGACTACATTCCCGATAAATGCGATAATCAAGGCTCTCACCGGTATCACGAACCTGAAATCGGTTCTCCCGATACCTGCCGCGCTGATACTCATAACGATAAGCGTGCTCCTCACACTTATCTCAGGCATTATCCCTTCAAGAAGCGCCGCAAAGAAAGACCCCGTAGTTGCACTCAGAACTGAATAATAAGCATAACGGACCAGCCCCCGGAAAGATATCTTCCCGGGGGCTGGTCTTTAGATTAGGAGTGTGTGATGATAGCGTGATTTATTATCTCGCGGCTTTTACCGCGCCGATGGGCTGTTGAAGCTTACTCCTGTGGGAGTCGAGTATCCGGTAGAATGCTGCCATATTCATCAGGAGAGCTCCCGACCATGCGAATACCTCAGCGTAGGCTGTCGCTTTGAAGCCTACAGTGCCGATGAACAGAGCTATAACGGATATCCTCAGTACCATTTCAGCTATTCCTGAGCACATCGGTATAAAAGGTGAACCCATTCCCTGTACGCCGCTTCTGAATACGAAGAGGAAGTCGACGGCGAATATCATTGCTCCGCATATCGGGAGAAACTGTGCCGCAAGACCTGTCTGCTCGCTTCCGCTGAGCATGAGCGAGGCAAGCTGTCGGGGGATAAATATCATAAGCGAGCCGAATATTACATATGCTGTAAGAGCTATCATGAGGCAGACCTTCAGTCCCTCGCTGATGCGGTCATATTTGCCTGCGCCGTAGTTCTGGCTTGTGAATGATGACATTGTATGTCCGGCGGTAAATGCAGGACACATGAAGATGTTTATGAATTTGCTGCAAGCTGAATATGCCGATGTGTAGGCAACTCCGAGGCTGTTTACGAAATACTG
>DEDQ01000006.1:281-12278 GCA_002350065.1 Ruminococcus flavefaciens | reverse complement strand
ATGTACATGGAGCGCTCTGTTGAGAAGTCATCTCTGCTGAACTGCATGATGTCTATGCTGCGGAGCTTCTTTATGCACACCGCCGACGAGAAGACCTGCGATGCAACAGTTGCTATCGCCGCTCCTTCAACTCCGGTATGGAGTACGAATATGCAGAATATATCAAGTACGATATTCACTGTGGTCGATATGATTATAGCCGTAAGGGGAGTGCGGCTGTCTCCGAGTGCGCGGAGCATTCCCGCTGAGAGATTGTATGCTATCGCTGCAAAAAGACCTGCGAAGATGATGTAGCCGTATTTAAGGCTGTCACCGAGGATTATTTCCGATGTGTTGAGCGTTACGAGGATAGCTCTGAGGAAAATGATGCTGAGAACGGTCAGGACTGCCGTTATTGCTCCCGCAAGCTTTATCGAAGCGGCTGCGGCTTTTCTCATGGAGGAGTAGTCCTTTGCTCCGAAAGCCTGAGCTATAAGCACGCAGAAGCCGTTGGAGAGTCCCATTGAGAAGCCAACTATCAGAAACGACAGCGAACCCATATTTCCGACTGCACCGAGCGCATTATCGCCGAGACCTTTTCCGACTATTGCCGTATCTGCAAGAGAATACATCTGCTGGAGCATATTTGTGAAAAGCATCGGGAAGAAAAATCCGAGAATAAGCTTTGAGACATTGCCCTGAGTAAGGTCAGAAGTTTTAGCCATATTTACCTCCTTTTCAGTCGTGCGTATCCTTTATCTTGATTTCATGATATCATATAAACATGAAGTTTTATATCAGAACTATTGCATTTTTTACAAATTTGTGGTATACTATCATTTGTATGCGTGTATCTATGTCCGTTAAAGGAGGCGTATGCCTTGAATACAAACCGTGACCTCAACTACAGACTCTTTATACAGAAGGAACTCGATTTCACACGCACTGACATTCACAGTGAGTTCGAGAAATACTACGTTATTAGAAGCGGAAACGTTCAGCGCGTGAAGGAGAATTTCGCGACTGTGCGAAAGGACTTCAACAAGGGCAAGGGTCAGCTTTCGGACGACCCGCTGAGAAACAATATCTATCATCTTGTAGTGTGTGCGGCGATAGTTGCGCGTATCTGCGTTGACGGCGGTATGGAGCACAATGTTGCATATACCCTCAGTGATATCTATATCCGCAGAGCTGATAAGTGCCGCGACCCCGAAGAGGTGCTTGACCTGCTCGGCGAATTGCAGGTCGATTTTGCACAGCGTATGCGCGAGGTGAAAAAAACGGGAACTGTCTCGGTACACGTCCGCCGTACTATCGACTACATCTACGATAATCTCCACGAGAGCCTCACGCTCGAGCTTCTTGCCTCACGCGAGGGACTTCATCCGAGCTCGCTCTCGAAGCTTTTTGCTAAAGAGACCGGCGTTACGCTCAAGGACTATATTATCCGTGCAAAGGTGACTACGGCTGAGAATATGCTGAAATTCTCGGATTTTTCACTCTCTGATATTTCTCTCTCACTCGGATTCTCGTCGCAGAGCGCGTTTACGTCTACTTTTAAAAAGATAACCGGCATCACTCCGAAGCAGTACCGGAGTATGTACTATTCAGAGAATATAAACCAGCTATAGATAAAGGCTCAGTGCCTTACAGATAAAAACATACAGATAAACATGAGGTGAATTATTTTGGCGATTCGTGATTTCGATGATATCGACGAAAAATATTACTACGGAGGTAAGCTCGGCGCGGTTTATTCTCCAGAGCAGACCGAGTTCAAGGTCTGGTCGCCCTGTGCCGACAGCGTTGTTCTGAATCTCTATCCCGACGGCGATGAGAGCAAGGCTATCACGTCCGTAAAAATGAAGCTGAAAGACGGAGTGTGGCGTGCGACGGTCTGTGACGACCTCAACGGTATGTATTACACCTATACCGTCACTATCGACGGCGAGACACGCGAAACTATCGACATCTACGCCGTTTCAGCCGGTGTTAACGGCAAGCGCGGCATGATACTCGACCTTGCTGACGCTGAGCCCGACGGCTGGGAGGATACAGCTCCGGTCGAGCTTGAAAAATATACCGATGCCGTCATTTACGAGCTTCATGTGCGCGATTTTTCCATTGACAAAAGCGGAAATTTCCGCAACAGGGGACGCTTCCTTGCTTTTGCCGAGAACGACGTAACAAACATATCAGGCGACACGATAGGCCTTGATTATATAGAGTCGCTCGGAGTCACTCATATACACCTTCTCCCCGTATTCGACTTCGCAACAGTTGATGAAAGCTCCAACGAGCCGCAGTTCAACTGGGGCTATGACCCGCTCAACTACAACGTGCCCGAGGGCTCGTACAGCTCCGACCCGTATAATGGTGCAGTACGAGTCCGCGAGTTCCGCGAGCTTGTGATGGCTTGCCATAAAAAGGGACTTGGCGTCATCATGGACGTTGTGTACAATCACACCTACCACACGGAGGATTCCTCGTTCACAAAGATATTCCCGTACTACTACTACCGCCTCTGGGAGGGCAACTACTCCAACGGCTCAGGCTGCGGAAATGAGTTCGCATCCGAGAGAAAAATGGCTCGCAAGTATATCATCGACAGCCTTTGCTACCTCGCTGAAACCTACAAGCTCGACGGCTTCCGCTTCGACCTCATGGGACTTCTCGACATCGACACTCTCAATAAGGCGGCTGAGAAGCTTCGCATCATAAACCCTGATATTATCCTCTACGGCGAGGGCTGGACAGGCGGAGGCTCTCCTCTTGACGAGGGCATGCGTGCGATGAAGTTCAATATCCGCAGACTTCCGGAGTTTGCCGTATTCTCAGACGAGTTCCGCGACAGCGTCAAGGGCAGCGTTTTCAGCGACGAAGCTCAGGGCTATGTCAACGGCGGAAGCTCCTATGACAAGGCTCAGATGATAAAGGCTTCGCTCTGCGGCTGGGTTGGACATCCGCAGATAATGCTCGGTTCAATTTGTGATTCTCCGAACCAGATAGTCAATTACGTTGAAGCTCACGACAACCTCACGTTCTACGATAAGCTCCTGCTCTCCATGCGCGGAGCCCGTGACTGGGATTTCATAGCTGCCGACAAGCTCGGAGCTGCGCTCATCTTCCTATCTCAGGGCATACCCTTTATCGAGGCGGGACAGGAGTTCCTCCGCAGCAAGCCGCTTGTCGGAGGAGGTTTCGACCACAACAGCTATCACTCTCCGGATTCGGTAAACAGCATCAAATGGGACAGACTTACCATGTACCGTGAGCCTATGGAATACTACAAGGGACTCATTGCGATACGTCACAAGTTCAGTGAATTCCGCATGGGCTATGCCGAGGAGATAAGGGCGAGGATAAACTTCCACGACCTTGAAAACGGTGCATTCTCCGCTAATATCGGAGATTTCATGCTCGTTGTGAATCCGCTCGGATATGAGCTGCGCATACACGTTTTCGGAGACGTATATGTTGATTGCAGCCGTGCTTCCGATCAGCCGCTGTATACGGTCAACGGTGACGCAGTCTGCGGCAGACGAAGCGTTCTGCTTGTAAAGATAAAATAACGCCAAAAAAGCGGAAGAGTTATGCTCTTCCGCTTTTATAATTCACTTTCTACTTTTCTACATTCTGTCTTTATTTACTGCATTTTGAATTTGTCTTTGCGAGGAATTTTTCCCCGTAAACGAGAAAACGCTTGTGAGTGCCCTTGCCGATGAGTCCGGCTTCATCGCTGGCTGTAACATCGAACGTGAATTCTCTGCCGTTTACCGCTGTGAGAACTGCTTCTGCGCGTACCTTCATTCCAGCGGGAGTAGCAGATGTATGTGCGATATTGAGCTCAGTACCTACGGTAGTCTCGTCGCCTTCAAGGTATTCAGCGAGAGCTCCTGCGGCGGCGTTTTCCATAAGTGCGACCATTGCGGGAGTTGCGAAAACGTCGAGAGCGCCGCTTCCCATGCTTGACGCAAGCTTATCCTTTTCAGCTGATGTTTCGGCAATGCCGGTTATTCCGGTTTTAATATCCTTCATTATTCGTCTCCTTCGTCGTTATCGTCTACAGTTGCTGTAAGGACTTCCTCAGGTATCGGGCAGGGCGACATTACATCACCGATAACTCTGTCGTATGTGAGGACGTCGAGCTCTTCATTGTCGGGAGTGCCGTCGTTGTAGTCTACAGAGTAAACAGGTACGGTCTTCATGAAGCTGTCCATTTTCTCGATGAATGCATCGTGAGGAGCGTCTATGATATCAATGAGGACATAGGGCATATAGAAGAATGAAACGGGCTTCTCGGGAACATTGCTGTAGTCAGCGCCGTAGTTGTCCCAGATGAAGTATTCCTGCTCGTAGAGGATACTGCAATTCTCGCCGGTGAGATTGAGCTGGTTGTATACGCTTGTCTCTCCGCGGAGCGACGGGAAGTGGTCTCCTACAAAGAATACGAGTGTGGGCTCGTCGAATTTCTTGAGCTTTTCGAGGAAATCTGTAAGTCCTTCATTGCTGTGCTGTACCCACTGGAGGTAGTTGCCGAACTCATCGTTGGGGTCTTCACCCTGATTGTAGGGCTGATGGTTCTGCATCGTAGTGGTGTGGATATACATGGGCTCGTCGGTCTCTTTTATGAGCTGGTAGAGCTGGTCGTAAACGGTCTTGTCATCGACATAGGTGCCGTAGTGCTCTACCGGAACAGTGAAATCGGTAACTCCGTCGATATCATCGTGGAAGATGAGCTGGTCGAAGCCGAAATGCTGGTATTTCTTGGCTCTGCCGTAGAATGAGCCGAGGAATGGGTGTACATAAGCTGTGCTGTAGCCCCAGCTCTTGTAATACTGAGCGAGAGCAGGCTGCTCGCGGGCTGCAAGGACTCTCTGAGGCATATTCGGAGCGTTGATTCCTCTTACCGGCAGTCCAAACAGGAGCTCGAACTCTGAGCGTACTGTATAGCTCGCATATGTAGGAGTGATAGCAACTCCGGCATAGCCCTCCTTGCGGGCTTTGTCGAAGCCCTCATAGTATTTGTCATCTACGCCGAGCTGGTCGAATACACGGAAATCAGCGTAGGATTCGCTCATTATAACGATGACGTTAGGCTTTTTGCCGCCGTTGAAATCGTCAGTATTTGTAACGTTGAGATTTGTGATGTCGTCAACGAATTCCTCGTTGTAGTTTTCAGGCTTGACAAGGCGGTTGGCGTAGCTTTCGGAAGCAGTTTCAAGCAGGAATGCTATGAAGCTGTTGTTGTCGAATTTCTCGTTGAGAATGAATGCATTCGTTGCAGTGGTTGTGTCGAGTCCGAAGAGCTTGTACACGGGGTTATAGAAGCCCGGGAGAACGATTATCGCCGCTCCGATAACTACACATGAAGCTGTGACTATTGCGCGTCTGACAGGGATATGCCTCGGGAGCCTGGGATTGAGCTCGAAGATGAGCAGTATCGCCGCAACTACTATGATGCAGTAGATTATAAGCGCGGGAGTTATCCTGATATATGCGAAGGATTTGAGGCTCTTGGCGCTGCGTATCAGCTTCATATCCGAGAGGATAAGGTGATTTCCGTTAGTGCCGTATTTAAAGAGCTCGGTGATGCTGAGCGCCATGTAGACGAATCCCTGTATCAGAGCAGCTATCCAGCCCTTGCGGAAAATGCAGAGCAGTCCTGCGAAGATGACTTCGGCAACGACGATGTCGAAGAGGAGCACATTTGGTCTGTCAACTACGAAGCCCAAAAATGCTCCGACCTTTTTGAACTGGTTTATCTCAGCCATGCAGGTGATGAATATCGGAAATATCACCATTATCGCTATGTTGAGCCATTTGAACTTCTCGGAATTCTTCTCGCGGTGTTCGTTGTATTTTTTTATAAAGTTAGATTTTTTTTCAGCAGCAGTCGCTGAGGACTTGATATCTGTTTCAGTCATTTTCATTCCCCCATCTCTGTCGAATTTACAATATATAGATGAAAAAACGGATATCGCAATAGATGTGGTATCCATGATACCAATATAATATCATATTGAAAAGGAAGTTTCAATATTATTTCTGAAATATCATTATTTTGTCATTATTTTCAGCGTTTTAGTAATTGCGCATGAAATGAGTATGCGTTTTTTATGCACATCGTACAATGTTATATTACCATTCCGCCGTTGACCGCGAGAACCTGTCCTGTGATGTATTCAGCAGCAGGGGAGCTCAGAAATGCTACGGCATCGGCGATGTGACGCGGTTCTCCGAAGATGCCGAGAGGTATATCCTCGCGTATGAGCTCGAGGTCTTCCGGAGAGAAACGGCTGTTCATCTCTGTCATGATGAAGCCGGGCGACACGCAGTTGACGCGGATACCGGAGGGAGCGACCTCCTTTGCAAGTGCCTTTGTAAATCCGATTATACCGGCTTTTGCGGCAGAATAGTCGACCTCGCATGATGCTCCGACCTGTCCCCACATGGACGAGATATTGACGATACAGCCGGATTTGCGGCTTATCATGCCCTTGACGAATGTGCGGGAGCATTCCATAGTCCCCGCGAGGTCGACCGCGAGTATGCGGCTGCTCTTTTCCGGAGATATGGACGTGAAGAGGTCGATTTCAGAAACTCCGGCATTGTTGATGAGAAGGTCGATATTTCCGCATATTTCAGCGGCTTTTGCGATGTCGGCAGAAGATGTGACATCGAGCTTTATGGCTTTGCCGCCGATTTTCTCCGCGAGAGCTGAGGCTTTCGCCTCCGACGAGGAATAGCCGATGTATACGAAATAACCTGCTGATGCGAGTTTGCGGCATATCGCATCGCCGATGCCGCCGGCTCCGCCGGTCACGAGTGCAGTTTGCTGCATAAGTTCACTCCTTTTATAACATTGTCAATATTATAACATAAATCGAGAAAAATGTCTATTCAGTTCTTGCTATTTTTTCTGGAATATGTTAGAATAATTAAAAGGGGAGTGGTAAAATGAAATTTATATCATGGAATGTAAACGGTTTCCGCGCTTGTCTGACCAAGGGCTTCGGCGACTTTTTCTCGCAGGCTGACGCGGATATCTTCTGCATACAGGAAACTAAAATGCAGCCCGATCAGGCGGATTTTGCGCCCGAGGGCTACCATGTCTACTTCAACAGCGCGATAAAGAAGGGATACTCCGGAACTGCCGTGTTTACCAAAAAGGAGCCGCTTTCCGTGGCATATGGTCTCAACGGCGAGCACAACGACGAGGGCAGGGTCATTACCTGCGAGTACGAGGATTTCTACTTTGTCTGCTGCTATGTGCCGAATGCTCAGCCCGAGCTGAAACGCATCGGCTACCGCATGGAATTTGAGGACGCGATGCGTGCTTATCTCTCGGAGCTCGACAGCAAAAAGCCGGTCGTATACTGCGGCGACCTCAACGTCGCTCACAACGAGATAGACCTGAAAAATCCCAAGTCCAACGCCGGAAATGCCGGATTCTCGGACGAGGAGCGCGGCAAATTCACTGAGCTTCTCGCTGCCGGATTTGCTGATACGTTCCGCAGGCTCTATCCCGATACCGTGGGAGCGTATTCGTGGTGGTCATACAGGTTCAAAGCCCGAGAGAAGAATGCAGGGTGGCGTATCGACTATTTTGTAGTCTCCGAGCGCCTTATGGAGAAGGTGCAGGATTCACGCATACTCAGCGATATTTTCGGAAGCGACCACTGTCCGGTCGAGCTTACAGTTGAGCTGTGATAATACAAAAGCCGTTCAGGATTGAACGGCTTTTAATTTTTATTTAATTGGGATTATTTTTTAAGATATTTTGAGAGCTTTTTTTTTTCGCTTTTGCTTGTACATTATCTTATCTGCTTCGGTGACGAAGTGGAAGAGGTCTTCGCCTTCCTGCGGCTTTGCGATGATGAATCCTGTACTTGCGCTGAGCGTGAATGGATTGTTCATGCTCTCGTTTACGTACTGGATATTGTGCTGTATACGGTCGGTGAGCGCGGAAGCTGTCTCGTCGTCGGAGTCTGCGGCGAATATGATGAATTCGTCTCCTCCGAAGCGGCAGAATATCTCGCCGTTTTTGCAGGTATCACGCAGAACGCTCGCTATCGAACGAATGGCATCGTCGCCGATATCGTGACCGTAGGTATCGTTTATAGTTTTGAGCCCGTCAAGGTCTATGAACATGAGCATTACGTTGCGTCCCTCGGCGATACAGTCGCGGAATACGTTTTTGGTAGCAAGCACGAATCCGTTGCGGTTTGCGATGCCGGTGAAGGTATCCTGTGCATAGAGCTTTCCGAGACGTTCTACGGCATATTTCAGCGTGCTTACCTTGCGCATATTCTCAAGCGAGTTGCTCATTGCTATGCACCACGACTGGAACATCGAATTGTGGAGCGGATACTTGAAATTGCATATTACCATGTATCCGAGGCAGCGCTCGCCGAAATGGAGCGGAACTGTATAATAGAACTTGCCCGCTTCGTTATCGGAATTAAGCTTTGGAACGAGCTCGCTTTTCTTTATTATGTTCACCTCGTCGTGGAACTTATGCTGACAGTAGGCGATAGGGATAAGCATATACTCTGTATATGCGGTAGGTATTTCGCTTTCTTCCCTGCCGCGCCGCTCGTCGATGCGTTCATTGTCCCAGTCGTCGCAGAGACAGAAGTAGAACTCCTCGGGGTCCATTTCCTCCACATATTTCCTGAGTGTGATGATGTATTCATCAAATGTGGAACAGCCCTGCAGCTCGCAGGATATCTTGTTCATCAGCACCTGATACTTGCCTATCAGCTCGAGCTTGTTGTAGTTGCTGACGTTGAGCTCCTTATACTGTCTTATATCATGGATAACGCTGTCGTGGCAGCCGCAGCTCTCTGTGAAGCGAGGTTTCAGGTCGAGAACGATACTGCGTTCGGGCTCGAAGCCGCTGAAATGGTCACGTAGTATCTCGCAGGCAAGCTCGCCGGAATAGGCGAGGGGACGCTCGACTGAGGTCAGCTCTATGCGGAAATTATGGTTGTTGTAGGTGTTGTCAAATCCGGAAACGGCGATATCTTCCGGTATCTTGTAGCCCTTGTCGAGAAGGATGTTTATCGCAGATGCAGCCATTACATCGTTTGCACAGATAAGAGCCTGCGGTATCGAGTCGTTATGCTCAAGGAAGTATTCTACAGCCGCTTTTCCTGTAGGAGCACGGAAATCTCCGTAATACAGGCGTTCCTTCTCAATGGAGAGACCGTTTTCATTGAGGACTTCGAGGAATGCGTTAAGACGGTCTACGCTTTCGGGATTGCCCTCGGGTCCGGATATATAGTTGAATTTGGTGAAGCCGTGGTCCTTGACGAAATGTTCGGTCATTTTTCGCATGGCAGTCTTGTTGTCGACTCCGATGTAGTACATCTCGGGGATATCCTCGTCGATGCTTACAGCAGGGATACCGGCAGCCTTGATCCGGCTGTGTATCCTCTCAACGACCTCTCTGTTATCTATAGTATTGGTTAGAAGTATCGCACCATCAAAGCCGGAAAAGTCAGCAAGACGGAAAATATTGTATTCGCCTGAATCATGACTTGCATTGCCCATAGTGCCGCTGAACGAAGCAAAAACTGCAAAATCAAGCATACAATCGCGTGCAGCCGATTCAATGCCGTGCAGGATACTGCTCTGGTAGCTCTGATCTATACCGGCAACAACAACAGCGATCTTATGTTTAGTCAAGTCGAATTCACTTCCTTCCTGTGATTTTGAAATCATGTATATATATTGTACAATAAAATTCCTAAAAAATCAATAGTTTTTCAATATAATAATTATTAGCGTAATTCAATTATAGTTCATATTTATATTCGCAGCGTATATATTACGCTGCATTCAACTGTTAGTTATATTTAACTTAGGCTGAAAACGCCTATTTTACGTTAAAAAGTACCTCTGCTATATGTTGAATTTATGGGTATGGTATAAATCTAAAATTTTTCTTGTTATCTGCATAAAATACTGTCATATTGACGAAATTCAACAGGGCGGAATGTCTAACATTGACAAATTCTAAAAAAATGGTATACTTAAATATAGAATGACCCGAATAATCTTACTGCGGAGGGATCAAACATGAGAAATATCTGGCATGACATCAACCCGAAGAAGATCACACCTGACAGCTTTTACGCAGTTATCGAGATCGGAAAAGGCAGCAAGATAAAGTATGAGCTCGATAAGGATACCGGCTTTATCAAAATGGACCGCATCCTTCATACCTCTACTCATTATCCTGCAAACTACGGACTTATCCCGCGTACCTACTCCGATGATAACGACCCGCTCGATGTGCTTGTGCTCTGCTCTGAGACTCTTGTGCCGCTGACTCTGGTAAAATGCTATCCTATCGGCGTTATAAGAATGCTCGACAACGGTCACCGCGACGATAAGATAATCGCCGTTCCGTTCGATGACCCAAATTATAATATGTATATGGACATCGAACAGCTCCCGAAGCATATCTTCGACGAGATGACCCACTTCTTCACCGTCTACAAGGAGCTTGAAAACAAGACCACCGTTGTAAACGAGGTCGACCATGCTGATATTGCCAAGGAGATCATCGCCGGCGATATCGAGAACTACATTCAGAACTTCTGCAAGTAAAAGAAAGGAATCAATTATGACTGCTTCAAGTGAAAATTTATTCTCCAGCGAATCAAGTGCTGCACCTATCGGAATCATTGCAATGAACAGCGTTACCGACCTTGGCAACAAGATCGACAACTACCTGACCGAATGGTCAAAGCTTGCCGGTTACGAGACTGACAGCTTTCTTATCGAGTGCGAGTGCCCTCGCTTCTCATCCGGTGACGGTAAAGGTCTTATCAAGTCTACTGTACGCGGCATTGACCTCTTCATCATCATCGACGTAGGCAACTACAGCATAAAATATGATTACTTCGGAATGCAGAACGCTATGTCTCCTGATGACCACTTCCAGGACCTCAAGCGTATAATTCAGGCTGCAAGCGGCAAGGCTAACCGCATCACTGTTATCATGCCTTCTCTCTACGGCGGCAGACAGCACCGCAGAAACTACCGCGAGTCTCTCGACTGTGCCTGCGCTCTTCAGGAGCTCGAGGCTATGGGAGTTTCAAACATCGTTTGCTTCGATGCTCACGACCCGAGAGTTCAGAATGCTGTTCCGCTCATGGGATTTGATAACGTAATGCCTACATATCAGGTGCTTAAAGCACTCCTCAAGGAGATAAAGGACATCAACCTTACCAAGGACAAGTTCATGATAGTTTCTCCCGACGAGGGCGCTCTCAACAGAAATATGTACTACGCTTCCGTTCTCGGAGTTGACATGGGTATGTTCTACAAGCGCCGCGACTATTCGCAGATAATCAACGGACGCAATCCTATCGTTGCTCACGAGTACCTCGGAAATCCCGTTGAGGGCAAGGATATCTTCGTTGCAGACGATATCATCTCTTCCGGTGAGTCTATGCTCGACCTCGCATACAACCTCAAGAAGAAGAATGCAGGCAGAATTTTCACTTACGCTACATATACCATCTTCACAAACGGACTCGAAAAGTTCGACAAGGCTTATGAAGACGGCATAATCGACGGTGTATTCGGTACAAACCTCACATACAGAACTCCCGAGCTGCTCAGCAGACCGTGGTTCCACGATGTTGATGTTTCCAAGTATATCGCATACTTCATCGAGGCTATCAACCACGATGTTTCTATCAGCAAGATAATTGATCCTCATACAAAAATAGATACACTTCTCAAGAAGTACGGTATGAAGTGATTTTTCAGGGACTCCTGCGGGAGTCCCTTTTTATTTTATCTTGTTAGGAGAATATAACAAACAGATTGATTAACATTTGTCAAAATGCTTGATTAGAGACCGGAAATGTTGTATAATGTAATTGTATGTGAGAGAACGGCTGAACAGGCTATTCAATGTCAGGACAGGCTTCTCTTATAATATCTGAAAGGAGTATTTATAATGATTTATTCTCACGAAGTTGAAACAATGTGCCC
>DEDQ01000006.1:0-155 GCA_002350065.1 Ruminococcus flavefaciens | reverse complement strand
CCCCAGCAGGGTACCTGCAAGCTCACTCTCAACGTTAAGGAGGGCGTTATCCAGGAAGCTCTCGTTGAGACTATCGGCTGCTCAGGTATGACTCATTCAGCTGCTATGGCTGCTGAGATCCTCCCCGGCAGAACTATCCTCGAGGCTCTTAACAC